>NZ_CVIW01000003.1:0-124993 GCF_001499715.1 Stenotrophomonas thermophila
CTGGATCCGGTGTCGGACCCCGTTTCGCGTGCGGAGCGGGCTCTGACCCCATCTCAATCGCTTGGGTCGGAGCCCTTTCCTTCGGAAAGGAATTCGACCCCGCTGCTGGATTGCAGGCAAAAAAAATCCCCGCCGAAGCGAGGAGTTTTTTCGTTGGTGCCCAGGAGAGGACTCGAACCTCCACGGTTTTACCCGCTAGTACCTGAAACTAGTGCGTCTACCAATTCCGCCACCTGGGCGTTCCAGAGGCGCAATTGTGAAGATGAATCCGCAGGCTGTCAACGACTTCCTGAATATTTTTCACGCAAGGCCTTCAAGATGGCCACTGACCCGTTCTGCACGCCGTCAACGGCTACCATGTAGGGCGATGACTACCAAAAAACCAAGCAAGGGCGGGAGCACCTCCCGCAGCCAGGCCCCGAAGAAGGGCGCCAAGGCGGGCACGGCCCGCGCCACCAAGCCGGGCAAGCCGTTGCCGGGCTGGTTCCCCGAATTGAGTGAAGGCGGCGCACCGCCGCGTGGCCGCAAGGTCCGCAGCAACGACGTACCGGGCCCGGCCCCGGGCCGCAAGTTGCCGCCGACCGGCAAGGTGATCGACGATCCCTATGCCGCCCGCGAAGCCGAGAAGTACGAACAGCCCATCGCCAGCCGCGAAGCCATCCTGGCCCTGCTGGAGCGTTGCGAAGGGCCTCAGACGGCAGAGGAACTGGGCGCACGCTTGGGCCTGACCGCACCGGACCGGGCCGAGGCGCTGTCGCGCCGGCTCGGTGCCATGGTCCGTGATGGCCAGCTGGTGCAGAACCGCCGTGGCGGTTTCGCTCCGATCCAGACCCTGAACCTGGTCACCGGCGTGGTGATCGCCAACCCGGAAGGATTTGGCTTCCTGCGCCCGGTCGAGGGTGGCGACGACCTGTTCCTGCCACCGTATGAAATGCGCAAGGTCATGCATGGTGACAAGGTGCTGGCCCGTGTGACCGGCATCGACCACCGTGGCCGCCGCGAGGGCAGCATCGCCCGCGTGCTTGAGCGCGGCATGACCCGCCTGATCGGCCGTTTCAGTGTCGAGATGGGCATCAACTACGTGGTGCCCGATGACAAGCGCGTGCAGCGCAACGTACAGGTGCCGCCGGACCAGATCGGTGGCGCGCGCGACGGCCAGCTGGTGGTCTGCGAACTGACCCAGGCGCCGGACAGCCGCCGTCCGCCGATCGGCCGCATCATTGCCGTGCTCGGCGACAAGCTGACCGCCTCGCTGGTGGTGGAGACCGCCATCCACGGCCATGAACTGCCGTTCGAATTCCCGCAGGAAGTGCTGGACGAAGCGGCGTCGGTGCCGCTGGTGGTCGAACCGGCGATGATCGGCGACCGCGTCGATCTGCGCAGCATGCCGCTGGTCACCATCGACGGTGAAGATGCCAAGGACTTCGACGACGCGGTGTACTGCGAGCCGAACGTCGATGGCTTCCGGCTGGTGGTGGCGATTGCCGATGTCTCCAACTACGTCCGGCCCGGCACGCCACTGGACGAAGAAGCGCAGAAGCGCGCCACCTCGGTGTACTTCCCGGGCTTCGTGGTGCCGATGCTGCCGGAGACGCTGTCCAACGGCATCTGTTCGCTGATGCCGAAGGTCGAGCGCATGTGCTTCGTCTGCGACATGCAGATCGACCGCGACGGCCTGGTCACGCATTCGCGCTTCTACGAAGCGGTGATGAACTCGCATGCGCGCCTGACCTACACCCAGGTGTGGAAGGCGGTGGGTGAGGACGATGCCGATACCAAGGCCTGGATGGGTGACCTGCTGCCGCAGGTGCAGCGCCTGCACCAGCTGTACAAGGTCCTGTCCAAGGCGCGTGCCAAGCGTGGCGCCATCGAGTTCGAGAGCAGCGAAGTGCGCTTCGTGCTGGACAACCGCGGTGAAGTGACCCAGGCCGGCATGCTGGTGCGCAACGACGCGCACAAGCTGATCGAGGAATGCATGATCGCGGCCAATGTGGAGGCGGCGAAGTACCTGCTGTCGCGCCATGTGCCGGCCCCGTACCGCATCCACGAGAAGCCGCCGGAAACCAAGTACGCCGACCTGCTCGAATTCCTCAAGGAGTTCAAGCTGAGCCTGCCACCGTGGTCGAAGGTGCGCCCGGGCGATTACACCAAACTGCTGAAGAAGATCCGCGACCGCCCCGATGCCACGCTGCTGGAATCGGTGCTGCTGCGCAGCCAGAGCCTGGCCATCTACAGCCCGGAGAACCACGGCCACTTCGGCCTGGCGCTGGAGGCGTACGCGCACTTCACCTCGCCGATCCGTCGCTATCCCGACCTGCTGGTACACCGCGCGATCAAGCATGCGCTGTCCGGCAAGCCGCTGGACAAGTTCACCTACAACGCCCGCGAGATGGCCGCGCTGGCGCTGCAGTGTTCCGAGCGTGAGCGCCGTGCCGACGAGGCCGAGCGCGAGGTCGACGAGCGTTACCGCGCGGCGTGGATGGAAAAGCACGTGGGCGGCCAGTTCGACGGCGTGATCAGCGGCGTGACCAGCTTCGGCCTGTTCGTCGAGCTGGATGAGTCGAAGGTGCAGGGCCTGGTCCACGTGACCCAGCTGCCGCAGGACTATTACAAGTTCGACGCGACCCGCAAGACGTTGACCGGCGAGCGCCGCGGCGGCAGCTACCGGTTGGGCGACCGCGTGCGCATCCTGGTGCTGAAGGCCAGCATGGAAGAGCGCAAGATCGACTTCCGCCTGGTCGAGCACAAGGGTGAGGACGAGGGCGATGGCCTGCCGCCGCTGCCTGAGCGGGGCAAGCCGGCCAAGCGGAAGAAAGAGAAATATTGATGACCGTGGTAGTGCCGGCCGCTGGCCGGCATCCATGGCACCCTCGGCACCGACGGGTTGCCGGCCAGCGGCCGGCACCACCAGGAGACATCGCATGCAAGGCCAACCCGAATACAGCGGCGGCTGCCAGTGCGGCGCGATCCGCTTCCAGGCCCGTGGCGAGCTGACCCACAGCTCGATCTGCCACTGCCGCATGTGCCAGAAGGCCTTTGGTGCGTACTACGCGCCCTTGGTGTCGGTGCGGGGCGTGCAGTTCAGCTGGACCCGCGGCCAGCCGCGCTATTTCCAGTCCTCCAACGTGGTGCGGCGCGGGTTCTGCGCCGACTGCGGCACGCCGTTGACCTACGAAGCGCCCGATGGCGTGGCGGTGGCTGCCGGTGCGTTTGACGAACCCGAACGCCTGCCGCCGACGATCCAGTACGGAGTCGAGCGCAAGCTGCCCTTCGTCGACAGCCTGGCCAGCCTGCCGGCGCGACGTACCGAGGAAGACATCGCCGCGCTGGATTTCCTGGCCACGATCGTGTCCCACCAGCACCCCGACCACGACACCCCGCACTGGCCGCCGCGCAGCCGTTCAGCCGGGGGATGAACGGCCGGTAGCGCCGGGCCATGCCCGGCGAGCGCGAAGCGCGGCCGCCGCCGATGCTCTACCATAGCCACCCCCTTTCCGGTCCCCGCCCGCATGAGCAAGAACAGCCAGTGGATTGTCGGCGTCAACGCCGTCGCCTCCTCCATCGAGAACGACGCCGAGAACGTCCGCGAAGTGCTGGTCGAGGCCGGTGCGAAGAACCCGCGCCTGACCGAGATCGAGGAAAACGCCCGCCGCAAGGGCATCGACGTGCGCAAGGTGAACAGCCAGGCGCTGGACGGTGTCGGCGGTTCGGTACGCCACCAGGGCGTGGCCGCGCGCTATGCCGCCGCCCGCACTTACAGCGAGAACGAGCTGGAAGGCCTGGTCACCGCAGCCGAGGGCAAGGCCCTGCTGCTGGTGCTGGACGAAGTGCAGGACCCGCACAACCTTGGCGCCTGCCTGCGCTCGGCCGCTGCGGCCGGTGCAACCGCAGTGATCATCCCCAAGGACAAGTCGGCCACGGTGAACGCGACCGTACGCAAGACTTCGGCCGGTGCCGCCGATCTGATCCCGGTGGTGGCGGTGACCAACCTGTCGCGCTGCCTGAAGGACCTGCAGAAGCAGGGCGTGTGGATCTACGGCCTGGCCGGCGAAGCCACCGCTTCGCTGTACCAGCTGGACCTGAAGGGCAACATCGCCCTGGTGCTGGGGGGCGAGGCCGATGGCCTGCGCCGCCTGACCCGCGAGAACTGCGATGGCCTGGTCAAGATCCCGATGCCGGGTGAGATCGAGAGCCTGAATGTCTCTGTCGCCGCCGGCGTCAGCCTGTTCGAGGCCGTGCGCCAGCGCGGCTGATCTGTAGAGCCGAGCCCACGCTCGGCGATCGCATACCCGATCAAGGAAGCAGCCGAGCATGGGCTCGGCTCCACAGTAGCCGCTACCCCGCGCTGCCGCCCAGCGCCTTGAACAGGGTCACATCGTTGTTCAGCTGGCCCTGCCGCGCGCGCGCCAGTGACAGCTCGGCATCGCGCCGGGTCTGCTGCGCTTCCAGCCAGGTGCGCAGGTCGGTCGCGCCCACGCGGTAACGCACTTCCTGCGCGCGTTCCACTTCCACCGCTTCGTCATACGACGCCTGCGAGGCCGCCACCTGCCGCGCCAGCTGCTCGCGTGCCGACAGCGCGTTGTCCACTTCCGAGAGCGCGGTGTACAGCGTCTTGCGGAAGTTGGCCGCGGCGATCTGGTAGGCGGTGCCGGCGATGTCGGTATCCAGCTGCGCGCGCTGCAGGTTGAGGAACGGCAGTGACAGGCCCGCGCCCAGCGTGGCCACCGGATTGCGCAGCACATTGCCCAGTGAGGTGGCGCTGGAACCGAGGCTGCCGGTCAGGCTCAACGCCGGGTAATACTGGGTTGCCGTGACCTTGATCGTCTTCAGGCTGTTGCGCAGGCGCAGCTCGGCCGCGCGCAGGTCGGGACGGCGGCCCAGCAGGTCGGCCGGCAACCCCTCGACGATGTCCGGGCTGCGTGCGCCCAGCAGGTCCTGCGGTTCGTCCTGCTGCGGCCAGGGCGTGCCATCCAGCAGTACGGTCAGTGCATTGCGCACTTCCACCCGCTGCTGTTCCAGCGCGCTCTGCGCCGAGCGCTGCGACTGCAGGTTCTGCAGCGCCTGGCGCACTTCCAGGCGCGATACCGCGCCGGCGTCGAAGCGGGCCTGCACCAGTTCGCGGGTACGTTCCAACCGCTCCAGGTTGGCCTGGCCGGTGGCGATGGACTGGTTGAGATAGGCCAGGTTCCAGTACTGGGTGATGGTGTCGCCGATCACCAGCAGCGCGGTGTTCTGCCGGTCTTCCTCGCTGGCTTCGGCTTCCCAGCGGGCGATGTCGCGCTGGGTGCGCAGGCGCCCCCACAGGTCCACTTCCCAGCCCAGCGAGACGCCGGTGGAATAGCTGCGGCGCCAGTCATCGGCCTGGTCGGTGGCGCGGCTGGCACTGCCGCTGACGCCCGATGACGAAGGCTGCGGCCACAGCGCATTGCTGGCCAGGCCGGCCTGCAGGCGTGAACGCTGCACGGCCAGGCCGGCGGCGGCCAGATCGCTGTTGGCGGCCAGCGCCTGCGCCACCAGACGGTCGAGGCGTTCATCGCCGAAGCCGGTCCACCAGGTGTCCTGCCGGATGTCGCGGCCGGGTGTATCCAGGCTGCTGCGCGGGCCGTCGGCCGGTGCATTGAGGGTGGCATCGCCACGCCCATACTGCGCCGCCACGGCCGGGTCATGCACCGGATAGCGGCCGACGGAGGCGCAGCCGGACAGGGCGAGTACAACCGCACCGGCCGGCAGCAGGTGCCGGGGAGCGGGGAAGGGCAGTCGGATCATCTTCTTCATTCGCGGGCCAGGGCCTCCACCGGATCGAGTTGCGCGGCGTTGCGTGCGGGCAGGAAGCCGAACGCCACGCCGATCAAGGTCGAGCAGGCGAACGCGGCAACGATCGAGGCGGTGGAGAACAGCACCTGGAAATCGCTGGCGAAGCGGCCGATCATCGAGCCCAGCAGCAGCGCCAGGCCGATGCCGAGCACGCCGCCGAGCAGGCACACCAGCACCGCCTCGATCAGGAACTGCTGGCGGATATCACTCTGCCGTGCACCCACCGCCATGCGCACCCCGATCTCACGGGTGCGCTCGGTCACCGACACCAGCATGATGTTCATCACGCCGATGCCACCGACCAGCAGTGCGATGGCGGCGATGGCACCGATCAGCAGGGTCATCGTGCGCGTGGTCTGCTCGATGGTCTGGCGGATCTCCGCGCTGTTGCTGAGGAAGAAGTCCTCGGTGCCATGGCGCAGGGTCAGCAGGCGGGTGATTGCTTCCTGCGCCGCATCCATCGGTGTGTCGTCGTCCACACGTACGGTGATGCTGGAGACGTGGCTCTGGCCGAGCATGCGCGACATCACCGTGGTGTACGGCACCCACACGCTGAGGCTGGTACTGCCACCGAAGCCGAAACTCTGGCGCTTGGCCACGCCGACCACGCGTGCCGGCACGTTGCCGAGCAGGATCACCTGTCCGACCGGGTCGACATCGGGGAAGAACTGGGCCTGGGTGTTCTCGTCGATCACCGCCACCTGGCCCAGGCCCTTGACTGCATCGGCATCGAAGAAGCTGCCGCTGAGCAGAGTCACGCCCTTGACCCGGAAGAACTGCTCGCCGACGCCGCTGACCTGGGCGGTCGACGACTGGTTGCGATAACGCGCGGTGACCGAGGTCGATACGCTGGGGGTGGCGCTGTCCACGTAGCTCTGCTTTGCCAGTGCATCGGCATCGCTGGCCTTGAGCGTCTGCACCCGGGCCGAGCGCATGTCGCCGAAACCACGGCCGGGATAGACGTCGATGGTGTTGGTGCCGAGCGCGCTGATGTTCTGCAGGATCTGCTGCTGCGAGCCGTTGCCCAGCGCCACCACCGACACTACCGAGGCGATGCCGATGATGATGCCGAGCATGGTCAGGAAGGTCCGCAGCCGATGGGCGTTCATCGCCAGCAGCGCCATGCGGAACGCTTCGGTGAAGCGGTCTCGGGCCGCCCGCCAGCTGTTGCCGTGGGCGGCTCCGGTACTGGCTTCGCGCTGCGCACGGTAGGCCGGCGCATTCGGGTTGGCGCGGTCGGCGATGATCTCGCCATCGCGGATCTCGATGATGCGCTGTGCGTGCTGGGCCACGCTCATGTCGTGGGTGACGATGATGATGGTGTGGCCTTCGGCATGCAGTTCGCCGAGGATCGCCATCACTTCCTCACCGGATTTCGTATCGAGCGCGCCTGTGGGTTCGTCGGCCAGGATCACCTCGCCGCCGTTCATCAGCGCGCGTGCGATCGACACGCGCTGCTGCTGGCCACCTGACAGCTGGCCGGGCTTGTGATGCATGCGGTCGCCCAGGCCCAGGCGTTGCAGCAGCTGCTCGGCACGCGCATTGCGCACTGCGCCCGGGCTGCCGGCGTACACCGCCGGCACTTCCACATTGCCGCGCGCGTCGAGGTCGCCGAGCAGGTGGTAGCGCTGGAAGATGAAACCGAAATGTTCGCGGCGCAGTTCGGCCAGTTCGTCCGGCGCCATCTTTCCGGTCTCGCGGCCGGCCACCTGGTAGCTGCCGCGGGTGGGGCGGTCGAGGCAGCCGAGGATGTTCATCAGTGTCGACTTGCCCGAGCCGGACTGGCCGACGATGGCCACCATCTCGCCAGCATGGATGTCGAGATTGACGTCGCGCAGCACGGCGATCACATCATCACCGGCCGGAAACTCGCGTCGCAGGTCGCGCAGGCGCAGCAGCGGCGCCGTCGTGCTCATCGGCGCCCCATGCCCGGGCCACCGACCCGCATCGGCATGCCGCCGCGGTTGCCGCCGCCGGCACCGGCACCGGCGGCGCTGGCCTCGCCGACCACCACGCGCTCGCCTTCCTTCAACCCGGACAGGATCTCGGCGGAGGCGCCATTGTTGATGCCCACCGTGACCTTGCGCGGCTGCGGCTGGCCCTTGTCGTCCAGCACTCGCACCATGCGCTCGTCGCCACGGCGTTTCGGCCCCAGCGCCACCGCCGGCACCATCAGCACGCCCTTGGCCTGCTCGAGCAGTACTGAGACCTGCGCGGTCATGTCGATGCGCAACGTGCCGTCCGGATTCTCCACGTCGAACAACGCGTTGTAGTAGACCGCGCTGCTGGAACTGGAACTGGACGAACTGCTGGAGCTGGAGGAGCTTTCGTTGGCGATCGAGGCCGGCGCCGGATTGATCTGGCGCAGCGTGGCGTGGTACTTGCGGTCCGGGTCACCCAGCGTGGTGAAGTACACCGGCATGCCGGGCTTGATCTTGACCACGTCGGCCTCGGAGATCTCGGCATTGACGGTGACCACGTCCAGCCGTGCCAGCATCACGATGGTCGGTGCGGTCTGGTTGGCGTTCACGGTGCGGCCTTCCTCCGCCACCACCGCCACCACGGTGCCGTCCATCGGCGCGGTGATGCGGGTGTAGGCCAGGTTGGCGCGGGCGGTGCCCAGTTCTGTTTCGCGGCCCTTGATCTGCGCCTCGTAGGACTGCAGCTGGGCCCGGGCGGTCTTCAGCTGTGCTTCGGCGGCATCGTATTCCTGGCGCGAGGTGGCCTCGGCCGCCAGCATCTGCTGCTGGCGCGCGAACTCCAGTTCGGCCTGGCGCAGGGTGGCCTGCTGCACGGCGCGCTGCGCGGTGACCTGGTCCAGCGAAGCCTGCGCGTTGAGCACCTGGTTCTGCTGGGTGGTGGCATCGATCTCGGCGATCAGGTCGCCTTCCTTCACGGTGTCGCCCAGCTGTACCTTCAGCGACTTGATCTGGCCCGAGGCCTGGGCGCCGACGCTGACCAGCTTGTAGGCGTCGATCACACCGGTGGCCTCCACTGTCTGCTCGATGTCACCACGGCTGACGGGCGCGGTCGCCACCGCCGGGACGGCCGGCTTGCGCAGCAGCCACCAGGCGGCTGCAACGACGGCAAGGGCAAGCAGGGCGACCAGTATCAGGCGACCCCGGCGGGTCGCGGGCAGCAGGCGGAACGTCACGTCGTGGCTTCACTCTCGGGGCCGCGCGGGCGGCGTTGGTGGGCATTGTGAAGACCGGGCGACAGGCGGCTCAATCCTCGGGGTATGTCTCTATGTAACACTGTCGGCAAACAGGCGTAACCACAGGTATCCCGACCATCGGTGGATACACTGGTACGCATTGCCCCGGATGCGGTTCAGCTGCCGACACGGGATGATCGCGACATGGAGACTGAAAACACGATGCATCGACTGCTGATCGTCGACGACGACAATGACATCCGCACCCTGCTGGCCGAGCAGCTCGGCCGCGCCGGCTACCAGGTGAGCACTGCGGCTGATGGCACCGCCATGCGCCAGCTGCTGGACCGTGAGCACGTGGACCTGATCGTGCTCGACCTCAACCTGCCGCGTGAGGATGGCTTGACCCTGTGCCGCGACCTGCGCGCGCGCTCGAACACGCCGGTGATCATGCTGACGGCTCGTGCCGAGCCGATTGACCGCGTGCTGGGCCTGGAGATGGGCGCCGATGACTACCTGGCCAAGCCGTTCGAGCCGCGCGAGCTGCTGGCGCGCATCCGCAATGTGCTGCGCCGGACCGAGGCGCTGCCGGCCAACCTGGAGCCATTGGCGATTCGCCGTGCGCGCTTCTCGCGCTGGGTGTTCGACCTGGAACACCGCCATCTGGTTGACCCGGACAACCGCGTGGTGGTGCTGTCCGGCGCCGAGTTCCGGCTGCTGCGGGTGTTCATTGCCCATGCCAACAAGGTGCTGTCGCGCGAGCAGCTGGTCGCGCTCAGCAGCGGGCGCAATTACGAGGCACAGGACCGTGCCATCGATCTGCAGGTCAGCCGGCTGCGCAACAAGCTGGGCGACGACGGTGGCCCGGATGGGCTGATCAAGACCGTTCGCAACGAAGGCTATGTACTGGCCTCCTCGGTGAACCTGGAATAGGCCGCGATGAAACGCCTGCGCCATTTCCTGTCCTCGATGGTCGGGCGGTTGTTCGTGATCCTGCTGCTGGGCATGAGCGTGGCCGCGATCGGCGCGACCATGCTCGCCACCTCCAAGCGGCAGCAGGAGTTCGAGCGGCAGAACCTGAACCGCATCGCCGACCGCCTGCAGGGTTACGTCAACCTGCTGGACGGCAATCCGGAACTGCGCGAGCGCCTGCTCGAGATCGGTGGGCCCAGCGTCCGCGCCCTGCAACCCGGCGCGCGCCTGGGGCGGGCCGATACAGCTCTGATGGAAGTGCTGGATGACCGGCCAGGCCCGGTCGCACGCGCGCACGTGCACTTCGCTTCATTCCGCTCCTGCATCCCCAAGCTGCAGGAACTGCTGCCGCCGCCGCCGCCCGGGCATCGCAAGCACCCGCGCGAGCGTGATCCGGCGTTCATTCCGCCCAAGTGCCGCGCGGTGGACGTAACGCTCACCGATGGCACGCTGCTGAAGCTGGCGCTGGATTCGCCGGCGGTAGCGCACAACGGCATCCTCGCCGTTGACCCGTGGTTCCTGACCCTGCTGGTGTTGGCGATCGCGGTGCTGGCCTATATCGTCGCGCGCATTGCAAGCGCGCCGCTGCAGGAGTTGGCCGCTGCCGCCGAAGACCTGGGCGACGACCTGCAGCGCGATCCCTTGCCGCTGCGCGGGCCGCGCGAAGTGCAGCGCGCCGCCGAAGCCTTCAACGCCATGCAGCACCGGCTGCAGCGGCACCTGGCCGAGCGCACGCAGATGCTGGCAGCGATCACCCACGATCTGCAGACGCCGCTGACGCGGCTGCGGCTGCGGCTGGAGAATGTCAGCGACGAGGCCCTGCGTGAGCGCCTGATTGGCGATCTGGCCGCGATGCAGGCACTGGTACGCGAGGGCCTGGAGCTGGCCCGCAGTGCCGAGAGTGCCGAGCAGCGTGCAGCACTGGACCTGGATTCGCTGCTGGAGAGCATTGTCGAGGACACCGCCGAAGGCGGCGCCGATGTGGTCTTCGAAGGCGTCAGCGGGGCGGTGCTGATGCTGCGCCCGCTGGCCATGCACCGCCTGTTCTCCAACCTAGTGGACAATGCGGTGATGTATGCGCAACGGGCGCGGGTACGGGTCGAGCGCAGTGGGGGTGCGATCACCGTGGTGGTGGCCGATGATGGCCCGGGCCTGGCCGAGGAGCAGCTGGAGGCGGTGTTTGATCCCTTCGTGCGGGTGGAAACCTCGCGTTCGCGCCAGACCGGCGGGGCCGGGCTGGGCTTGACCATCGCCCGCGCCCTGGCCGAGAAGGATGGGGCGCGGCTGTGGCTGCGCAACCGTGCCGAAGGCGGGCTGGAGGCGGTGGTGCAGTGGCCGGCCAGCGCCCAGGTGACGCCGCCGGGGCGCGCCGGCTGAGCCTTCGCAGCTGGCGATGGTGACGCGGTGGGCCGGCTTTGGCCTATCATCTGCCCAACTTCCCAGTTCCCCCCCGATGAGCCAGCCCGTTCCCGCCGGCATGCCGCTCCGCGCTGCCCGGCTGTTCCCGCACGCTGCCAGGCACGGCAGCCCTGCCTGGCCGCCGCCGCTGCACTGATGGCCGCACAGGGGGACATCCGGCGCTGGGCGGAGCGCCGCGGATCAGATATCGGTCGATGGCTGCGACAGGGCCTGCTGTGCCTGCTGCTGGCCCTCGCGCTGCCGGTGGCTGCGCAGGAAGGGGCGCCGCCGCTGCGCGACTATGCCATTGATGTATGGACCTCGCGCAATGGCCTGCCGCACAACTCGCTGCGTGACATCGCGCAGACCCCCGAAGGCCACCTGTGGTTCGCGACCTGGGAAGGCCTGGTGCGCTACAACGGCCTGGATTTCACCGTGTTCGACCGCAGCACCCGCCCGGGCCTGCGCGACAACGGCATCGGCGCGCTGTTCGTCGACCGCCAGGGTGGCTTGTGGATCAGTGATTCGCGCGGCAACGTCAGCCACCGTGGCAGCGATGGCCAGTGGCGCGTCTGGGAGCACCAGGCCGATACGCCGCAGGTGCTGATCCAGTCCATGCAGATGGACAGCCAGGGCCGGCTGTGGCTGCTGTACGAGGGCAAGGGCATCGGCTATCTGACACCGGACAATGGCATCGTCTACCAGGCGCCGGCGGCCGACCTTCCGATGGCGATGAGTTTCACCAAGCTGGTGGTCGATGCGCAGGACCGGGTCTGGGTCGGTACGCTGGACGGCCTGGTGCTGCGCGACAACGACGGCGTGCTCAAACGCGCGCCCGCAGCCTGGGGACTGGGGGCCGGCAGTGGTCTTTCATGGCCCTACCGTGCGCCGGATGGTGCGCTGTGGATCGTCGCCGGCGAGCGCCTGTACCGGGTGGAAGATGACCAGCTGGTGCTGATGCACCGTCTGCCGGGACAGCTGCACATGACCTCGATGCTGCAGGATCGCCATGGTGACCTGTGGCTGGGCACCGAGAACCAGGGCCTGCTGCGCATCTCCGCCCATGGCCTGGAGCGGCTGCCGGCAGGCCTGAACCTGCCGGGCGGACGCGTGGTCAGCCTGCGCGAGGACGCCGAGGGCAGCATCTGGGTGGGCGCCAACGGCGGGCTGTACCGCCTGCGCGAAACGCTGTTCAGCAGTTACACCGAGCGCGATGGGCTCAGTGGCGACTATGTGCGCACCGTGTTCGAGGACCGCGACCGCCAGCTCTGGGTGGGCAGCGCCAGCGGCCTCGATCTGCAGACGGCCGACGGCCGCTTCCGTGCGATGCCCCTGCACAACCGCGGTGGCAAGGCACCTTCGGTGCTCAGCCTGGCGCAGGGACCGGACGGTGACCTGTGGGTCGGCACGTTCGGCGATGGCGTCTACCGTCTTGGTCCCGACGGCCGGCTGCGGCACAACTACGCCGCTGCCGATGGCATGCCGGGCGGCAACATCCGCGCGATCAGCGTAGACCCGCAGGGCGTGGTCTGGGCCGGCACGCAGAAGGGCGTGGTCCGCATCGACGGCGACCGTGTGCAGGTATCAAGCATGGCGGGCATGCCCGGGGGCCTGATCACCGCGCTTGAGCACGATCATCAGGGCAACCTGTGGATCGGCACCATCGAGGGAATCCGCGTGCTGCGCGGCGACCACGTGCAGTCGATCGACCTCGCGCCGATGGGCGGTGGCCGCAGCGTGTTCGGCTTCCACCAGTTGGGCGACGCGATGTGGATCAGCAGCGACCGTGGCCTGTACCGCTGGCGGAACGGGATGCTGGCGCGGGTGGGGCTCGAGCAGGGTATGCCGGTGGACGCGGTGTTCCAGCTGGTGCCTGATCGTCTTGGCAACGTGTGGGTCAGCAGCAACCGAGGCGTGCTGCGCACCGACATGGCTACCCTGAACGCGGTGGCCGATGGCCGAGCACCCCGGGTGATGGTGGAGCGCTACAACGAGATCGACGGCATGACCAATGCGCAGGCCAACGGCAGCTCGGGGCCTTCGGCGATCCTGCGCCAGGACGGCACGTTCTGGGTGGTGACTGCCGGTGGCCTGAGCACGGTTGATCCGCAGCGCCTGCAGCGCTTCCGCGAGCGGCCATCGCCGCCCGCCGCGATCGAGAGCGTGCAGGTGGATGGCGCGCCGGTGCATTGGGAAGGACCGGATCGCAACGCCATTCCCGGCGGCCGCCGCCTGGCGGTCAGCTATGTCGGCCTGAGCTACCTGATGTCTGACCGGATCCGTTACCGCACGCGGTTGGATGGGCTTGATGCCGGCTGGGTCGAGCGCGGCCCGCAGCGCAGCGTGGAGTTCGTCGGCCTGCCGCCGGGCGAATACACCCTGCACGTGGCGGCGGCACATCCCGGTGGCAGCTGGGGCCAGCAGGAGGCGGTGTGGAGCTTCACCGTGGAGCCGTTCTGGTGGCAGCGACGCAGCGTGCAGGTGCTGGGGGCACTGGTGCTGCTGGCCGGGCTGGTGGCGCTGTACCGCTTGCTGCTGCAGCAGTTGAAGGCCAGCAACCTGCGCCTGGCACGGCGGGTGGACGAAGCAACTTTCGACCTGCAGGCCAAGACCGTGCACCTGCAGGCGCTGAACCAGGAAAAGACCGAACTGGCCGAGCGCCTGGCACGCCAGGCTGAGGCATTTGAACGGCAGGCCCGCGAGGATGCACTGACCGGCCTGCCCAATCGCCGCGCCTTCGACGAAACCCTTGCCCGCGACTTCGCCCGTTCGCAGCGCAGTGGTCATCCACTGTGCCTGGTGGTGCTGGATATCGACCACTTCAAGGACGTCAACGACCGCCACAGCCACAGCATCGGCGATGCCGTGCTGGTGCAGGTGGCGCGCTTGATCGCTGCGGCCTGCCGCGATTCGGACCTGCCGGCGCGCACCGGCGGTGAAGAGTTCGCGCTGCTGCTCAACGACACCCGCCTGGAAGAGGCCGCACAGCTGTGCGCACGCCTGCGCGGCCTGTTCCATGACCACCCGGACTGGGCCGGTGTGGAAGGCCTGCGCGTGACCTTCAGCGCGGGCCTGGTGGAGCTCGATGCCGACGACCGCACCCCGGCGCTGCTGTACCAGCGCGCAGACCGTGCACTGTACCGCGCCAAGAGCGATGGCCGCGATCGTACGAGTATTGGTTGATCGCATCCACGCATGGCGTGGATCCACCGTGCGGTGAGTGGTGGGTGCGGACCGTTGGTCCGCACTGCGTGGATGCGGTTGCGCCGTTGGCTGCCTTACCGCGGCCAGGCGTTGGCGATGGTGCAGAACAGCCGCGCGGTCTGTTCGGTGTCATACACCGCGCTGTGTGCCTCGTTGGCATCCCAGCCCAGCCCGGCGGCCGTGGCGGCGCGCGCCAGCACGGTCTGCCCGTAGGCGATGCCGGCCAGGGTGACCGTGTCGAACACGCTGAACGGATGGAACGGGTTGCGCTTGTGACCGGTGCGGGCCACGGCGGCGTTGACGAAGCCAAGGTCGAAATGGGCGTTGTGGCCGACCAGGATCGCGCGCTGGCAGCCGTATTTCTTCATTGCTGCGCGCACCGGGGTGAAGATGTGGTCCAGTGCGGCCTTTTCTTCCTTGGCCAGCCGGAACGGATGGTCGAGGATGATGCCGGTCACTTCCAGCGACTTCGGGTCGATCTCCAGGCCTTCGGCCGGCACTACATGGGCGCTGGCGGTCTGGCCCGGGTACAGCAGGCCGTTCTCGTCCATCTCGATCGGCACTGCGGCTATTTCCAGCAGGGCGTTGCGCTGGCTGTCGAAGCCGCCGGTTTCCACATCCACCACCACCGGCAGGAAACCGCGGAAGCGTTGTGACATCGCGCGCTGCGCCTGGGATACTGCGGAATCGGGAGCGGCGGCAGGTGCGGGAATGGGGTCGGTCATGCGTGAATTCTAGCAGAGCGACCCTGAGCGCCCGGCCACGCAGCCCATGCCCGCCACCGTGGCAGAACCCGGTAGGTGCCAGCCTTGGTTCGCACGCGATGCGCCGACCAAGGTCGGCATCTACCGGACCGCGGGACGTGCCGTCGTACCCGACGGATGCCACCGCCACAGCAACGCATCCACGCTCAGCCTGCCTGCGCCGGTGAAGACCAGCGGCAGCAGCATCGCCATGAACAGCACCGGCAGCTTGAAGTTGCCGAAGCCCTGGTCAGTGATCGCATAGCCCATGGCGAGGTCGCCCAACGAGTTCCATTGCATTGGCCAGTGCACGGCGTAGGTGGCCACCACGGTCAGCACCAGCAGGCTGGCAGCGGCAAAACGGGTACCAAAGCCGAACAGCAGGCAGGCTGCGCCGAGCAGTTCAAACCAGGTGGCCAGTTGCCAGTTCAGGGCAGCGGGCAGCTGGTTGAACGGAAACGGGAAGGCGTCCTGCAGATCGGCGAACCAGTTCTGGCCTTGCAGTTTCTCGCGGCCGGATTCGAAGTATTCCCAGGCCAGCAGCAGCCGCAGGCCGAGCGGGGCCAACCAGGGGGCGAGACGGTCCAGCTGGCCACGCGCGGTGGCCAGGGGCGGAAGCTTCATCGGTGCATCTCCGGGGCGGGGAAGGGAGGCGTCAGGCAGGTGCGGTCAAAGGGCCGATCACGCCGGCCCGCAGGAACTGCTGCAGCAGCGCGGCACCGGGTTCGGCCAGCGTTTGTTCGGCCAGGCCATGCGCGGCGGCCAGTTGCTTCAGATAGGCATGTCCATCGAGGCCGGGCTGCTCCCCGATGCTGGACAGCAGGTACACCGCCAGCGGGCTGAGTACGGCGAAGCGCACCTCGCCATCGGCCTCGCGACGCACCAGCAGGCCGGTCGGCTCGGCCGGCAACTGGGTAGGTGCGTCCTCGGCGCCGAGGCGGTGCACCGGCCATTGGTACAGCAGCGGCCACGCCAGCGGTGAGCGCTGCAGCGGCACCCGCAGCGGGTCGATGTCCGCTACGACCGGCAGCGGTTCGGCGTCCAGTTGGTACAGCGCGGTTTCCACCCACTCGTAGTGGGCCAGTTCGGCCAGCGCAGGGTGTGGCAGCTGCGGCTGTGCCTGCAGCCACTGCACGAATTCGGCGGCCAGTTCGGTGAACAGCGGCGTCTGGCAGCGATGGGTTGCGAAGTAGTGGCGCACCAGTCCGCTCCAGGCTGATACGCCGAGCAGGCGCACGCAGACCGGAAAGCCGTTGCTCAACAGGCCGAGCAGGTTGTTGAACAGCAGCCGCTGGTAGACCGCGACGCGCCGTGGCTCCAGCCCGCCCGGTGGCGGCACGCCCTGGGGATCTCGCAGATAGGCGGTGAATGCGTGCTGCTGCGCACGCAGCGTGGCGGGGGTATCAGCCATATGCCGCCTCCGCGTGCACGGCCTGCAGGCGGCGGATGGTCTGCAGTTCGCCGCGCAGTTCGGCATAGGGCGGGAAATTGAAATCGCGTTCGAGCAGGGTGGGGCGAGCGCCGATGCGCGCATAGGTGCGTGCCAGCAGCTCCCAGACCGGGTCGATCACCGCGCTGCCGTGGGTATCGATCTTCAGGTCCGGTGCCTCGTCCAGATGCCCGGCCACGTGCAGGCAGACGATGCGGTCTGCGGGCAGGCCAGCGATGAACGCGTCGGCGTCGTAACCGTGGTTGCAGGCGTTGACGTAGACGTTGTTGACGTCCAGCAGCAGGTCGCAGTCGGCTTCGGCAAGCACGGCGTTGGTGAAGGCCAGTTCGTCCATCGCTGGTTCCGGTGCCAGGTAGTAGGACACGTTTTCCACCGCGATGCGGCGACCCAGCACGTCCTGCACGCGGGCGATGCGTGCGGCGGTATGGCGCACCGCTTCATCGGTGAAGGGGATCGGCAGCAGGTCGTACAGGTGGCCGTCGTCGCTGCAGTAGCTCAGGTGTTCGCTGTACAGCGGCACGCGGTGTTTTTCCAGGAACTGGCCAACCTGCTCCAACAGCTGCGTATCCAGTGGCGCAGTGCCGCCCAGCGACAGGGACAGGCCGTGGCAGCTCAGCGGATGGCGCTGTGCCAGCTCGGCCAGTGCGTCACCGGCGGGGCCGCCGACATGGATCCAGTTCTCCGGCGCGCATTCGAGGAAATCGAAATCGCTAGCCGGTGCATCGCGCAGCTCCTGCAACAGCGCCCGGCGCAGCCCCAACCCGACGGCCGCCGCACGAAGCGGCGACCGCAGGTTGGCGATGCTGGCGCGGACCTCAGTGCTTGCCACCGCACTTGCCTTCGCCACACTTGCCTTCGGCGGCCTTCTTGTCGCCGGCCTGAGCCTTGGCGCCTGCTGCCGCACCGGCAGCCTTGCCCTTGTCGGCGCCGCACTTGCCTTCGGCGGACTTGCCATCTGCGCCACACTTGCCTTCGGCATGCTTGGCGGCCTCTGCGGAGGTCTTGGCTTCGGCGCCCTTGGCATCGGTGCTGGCCTTGGCAGCCTGGCCAGCCACCAGATAGCCCTGGGCCAGGTCGCTCATGCTCAGCGCCGAGGCATTGGCGGTGATGCCAAGGCCGGCGGCCAGGGCGGTAGCAGTCAGCAGGGACAGGGTCTTGTTGGAACTGCTCATCGGTCGTGCTCCTGGGTGGTGAGGGCGGGTGCCCGGGTGGCCGGCAGGGATGCCGGTGGAAACGATGGTGCAGCGATCCTACTCAACGAATCCTCGCCAAGACCTCAAATTTTCGTGAGGTTTGTTACAGAAGGGGAACACGGTTCCCGGTGGATCCACGCCATGCGTGGATGAATCGCCGGAACGCCCAGAAACAAGAAGGCCGCTGTCACCAGGACAGCGGCCACCTTGGAGTCGACTCCGGTGTTGCAGTGCAGCGTCAGGGCTGGCCGGTGCTGGAGGTCTCGTCGCGCTTCTCGCGCGGCGGCAGCGGCTGCTCCCCGTGCACCAGGAACCATACGTTCTCGGCGATGTTGGTGGCGTGGTCGCCCACGCGCTCCAGGTTCTTGGCCATGAACAGCAGGTGCGTGCACGGGGTGATGTTGCGCGGGTCTTCCATCATGTAGGTCAGCAGCTCGCGGAACAGCGCGGTGTACTGTGCGTCCAGGCGGGCGTCGTCCTCGCGCAGTTCCAGTGCGGCGTCGGCGTCATTGTCGCGGTAGGCGGCAATGGCACGACGGACCTGCTGCGCGGCCAGGCGGCCCAGCGCACGCAGGCCCTGGATCTGCGGCAGCGGCGGCACCTTGCCCAGCGCGATCGAACGCTTGGCCACGTTCGCTGCATAGTCGCCGATGCGTTCGATGTCGGCCGGGATGCGCAGGCCAGCGAGGATCTCGCGCAGGTCGCGCGCCATCGGGCCACGCAGGGCCAGGCGCATCACGTCATGGCTGATCTGCTGCTCCAGCGCATCAATGGCTTCGTCGTTGGCGATGATGCGATGGGCGGCGTTCTCGTCGCGCTTCTCGATCACGTCCATCGACGCTTCGAGCTGGGCGACGGCCATCTCGCCCATGCGCACGATTTCGGCCACCAGGCGCTGCTGCTCTTCGTCGTAGCTCTTGACGATGTGGTCGTTGGGAAGGTTCATGGTCTGCAATCCGGGTGGAGCCAGGCCGTGCCTGGCTGGGACATGTGGCGAAGGATCAGCGTCGATCAGCCGAAGCGACCGGTGATGTAGTCCTCGGTCTGCCGCTGCGACGGCTGCGAGAAGATCACTTCGGTGCGGTCGTGCTCGATCAGGTCGCCCAGGTACATGAAGGCGGTGTAGTCGGAAACGCGCGCGGCCTGCTGCATGTTGTGGGTGACGATGACGATGGTGTACTCGTGCTTGAGCTCTTCCACCAGCTGCTCGATGCGGCTGGTCGAGATCGGATCCAGCGCCGAGGTCGGCTCGTCCAGCAGCAGCACCGACGGGCGCAGCGCCACGGCACGGGCGATGCACAGGCGCTGCTGCTGGCCACCGGACAGGCCCAGCGCGCTCTGCCCCAGCTTGTCCTTCACTTCGTCCCACAGTGCACCCTGGCGCAGTGCCTGCTCGACGCGGTCGGCCATATCGGCCTTGCTCAGCTTCTCGTGGTGGCGGATGCCGTAGGCCACGTTCTCGAAGATGGTCATCGGGAACGGCACCGGCTTCTGGAACACCATGCCGACCTTGCTGCGCAGGCGGTTCATCGGGTACTTCGGCGACAGGATGTTCTCGCCGTCCAACAGCACCTCACCGCGCGCTTCCAGCTTCGGGTACAGCGCGTAGATGCGGTTGAAGATGCGCAGCAGGGTCGATTTGCCGCAACCGGAAGGACCGATCAGCGCGGTCACGCGCTTTTCCGGGATTTCCAGGTTGATGCCCTTCAGGGCGTGGAACTTGTCGTAGTAGAAGTCCAGTCCACGCGCAGCCAGCTTCACCGGCGACGGCGTGTGCAGGCTCTCGTGCGAGGACGGCACGGCGATGCGCTGCATCGGCACGGCGTTGGAAAGGTCGTTCATGGCGTTGTCCACGGAAAGGTCAGTCATGGGAGATACGGTTGCGCAGCAGGATGCCGCGGGCGGCAAGGCTGACCAGCAGCACGAAGACAGTCAGCACCAGGGCACCGGCCCAGGCCAGTACCTGCCAGGATTCGTACGGGCTGCCGGCGAACTGGTTCATCACCACCGGCACCGAAGCCATCGGCTGGAAGATGTTGTTGTTCCAGTACTGGTTGCCGAAGGCGGTGAACAGCAGCGGAGCGGTCTCGCCGGAGATGCGGGCCAGCGCCAGCAGGATGCCGGTGATGATGCCGGCCGAGGCACTGCGGTACAGCACCTGCACGATCACCTTCCACTGCGGGATGCCCAGCGACAGGGCCGCTTCGCGCATCTGCGAGGGCACCAGGCGCAGCATCTCGTCGGTGGTGCGCACCACCACCGGCAGCACGATGAAGGCCAGCGATAGGGCGCCGGCGAACGCCGAGAAATTGCCGCCGGTCTGCATTACATACAGCGTGTAGACGAACAGGCCCAGCACGATGGACGGCGCCGACAGCAGGATGTCGTTGACGAAGCGAACCACGGTGCCGGCCTTGCGGGCGTTGCCATACTCGGCCAGCCAGGTGCCGGCCAGCACGCCCAGCGGGGTGCCGATGCCGATGGCCAGTGCACACATCACGGCACTGCCGAAGAAGGCGTTGGCGAGGCCGCCGTCCTGCATCGGCGGTGGCGTCATCTTGGTGAACAGATCCCAGTTGATGCCGGCCAGGCCCTTGGCAGCCAGGGTGAACAGGATCCAGCCCAGGAAGAACAGGCCGAACAGGGCGGTGGCGCAGGACGCAGTGATCGCAACGACGTTGCCGATGCGGCGGCGCAGGTACAGCGAATCAGCGGTGGTGGACATCAGTTGCCCTCCTTGCGGGACAGGCGCATCAGCATCAAGCGGGCGATGGCGAGCACCACGAAGGTGACGATGAAGAGGACGAAGCCGAGCAGCAGCAGGGCCGAACGGTAGGTTTCAGTGGCTTCACCGAAATCGTTGGCGATCAGCGCAGCAATGGTGGTGCCCGGTTCCAGCAGCGACGGCGACAGGCGCACGCTGTTGCCGATCACGAAGGCCACCGCCATCGTCTCGCCGAGGGCGCGGCCGAGGCCGAGGAAGATGCCGCCGATCACCGCCGAGCGGGTGTAGGGCAGGACGATGTCCCAGCTCACTTCCCACTTGGTGGAGCCCAGCGCATAGGCCGATTCCTTCAGGCGGGTCGGCACGGTCAGGAACACTTCGCGCATCACCGAGGAGATGAACGGAATGACCATGATGGCCAGCACGAAACCGGCGGTGAGCATGCCGATGCCCAGCGGCGGGCCCTGGAACATCGGGCCGATCACCGGCCATTCGCCCAGGGTCTCGTTGAGGAACGGGGTGACGTACTCGGTCATCACCGGCACCAGCACGAACAGGCCCCACATGCCGTAGATGATCGAAGGGATGCCGGCCAGCAGTTCGATGGCGGTACCGACCGGGCCACGCAGCCAGCGCGGCGCGACTTCGGTGAGGAAGAAGGCGATGCCGAAGCTGACCGGCACGGCGATGACCATCGCGATGACGGCGGTGACCAGGGTGCCGTAGATCGGAGCCAGAGCGCCGAACTTGTTTTCGACCGGATTCCAGTCGGCGGAGAAGAAGAAGCTCAGTCCCTGCATCTGCAGGGCATGGCGACCGCCCCACAGCATCGACAGCGCGGCGCAGGCCAGGGCGATCAGGACGAAGATGACGGTGCCGACCAGCACCCATCGGAACAGTGTGTCGTTGCGGGCATCACGCGCATCACGCGTGGACGGGGCGGCTACAGGCTGGGCGATGGCATTCATGGGGACGGCTGGGCCAGGAAGGGGCGGGGCGGCACGGCGTGGAACAAGCGGTGCCCGCGCGGGGCGGGCACCGTCGAGTCCCTCACTTCAGGTCGGTCGCCCAGTAGGCCTCGATCTGCTTGACCAGTTCGGCCGGCAGCGGCACGTAGTGCAGCTCGTTGGCCTGCGCCTGGCCGTTCTCGAAGGCCCACTTGAAGAAGGCCAGGGTGTCCTGGTTGCGCTTGGCATCCTTCGGCTTCTTCTGCATCAGCATGAAGTTGGTGGCGGTGATCGGCCACGCCTGCTCGCCCGGGGCATTGGTGATGACCAGGTTGAAGTCCTTGGCGCTGGCCCAGTCGGCGCTGGCGGCCGCGGCGGCGAAGGTTTCCGCGCTCGGCTCGACCCAGTTGCCGGCCGCGTTCTGCATGGCGGTGTACGGCATGCCGTTCTGCAGCGCGTAGGCCAGTTCGACGTAGCCGATCGAGCCCTTGATCTGCTTCACATAGGAAGCGACGCCTTCATTGCCCTTGCCACCGACGCCGTCCGGCCACTGCACCGAGGTGCCTTCGCCGACCTTGCTCTTCCACTCCGGGCTGACCTTGGACAGGTAGTTGGAGAAGTTGAAGGTGGTGCCCGAACCGTCCGAACGGTGGACCAGAGTGATCTTGCCGTCCGGCAGCTTCACGCCCGGGTTGGCGGCGACGATGGCCGGGTCGTTCCAGGTCTTGACCTTGCCCAGGAAGATGTCGGCCAGCAGGGCGCCGCTCAGGCGCAGCTTGCCGGCTTCCAGGCCTTCGATGTTGACCACCGGCACCACGCCGCCGATGGCCGACGGGAACTGCGCCAGGCCGGCCTGGGCCAGCTCCTCGCTGCTCAGCGGCTTGTCGGACGAACCGAAGTCGACGGTGCCGGCCTTGATCTGGGCGATGCCGCCGCCGGAGCCGATCGACTGGTAGTTGATCTTGGCGCCGGTGCTGGCGTTGTAGTCGGCCGACCACTTGGAGACCAGCGGGAAGATGAAGGACGCGCCGGCACCGGACACTTCGGCGGTCACCTTGGCACCGGTAGCGGCCGGGGCAGCGGCACCGTCGGTGGCCGGCTGCTGCGCGGCCTGCTTGTCGCCACCGCAGGCCGACAGGCCCAGGGCGATGGCCAGGGAAAGGGCGGCAAGGCCGGCCGAGTGCAGTTTCATGGTCACTCCATAGCGGGGAAGAGCCGACGCGGTCGGCGGATGCGGCTATGAAATGATGTTTTTGTTACAGCCGTATTACGACCATGACAGAGGTGCCCTGGATCACGTTCTGACAAGGGTTTCACAGGGTTGGCGCCGATCCGGCAGTTGCCCGGAAACCCCGGATCTGCGCACTGATATGACGGCCGGTGCAAGGTAGAGCCGAGCCCGCGCTCGGTTGTTCCCTGCCCTCGGTAGCTGCGGACCGTTGGTCCGCACGCTCCAGAGCGCAGCCGAGCGTGGCTCGGCTCTACAGAGTCAGGCGCATCCCCAAGAACAAGAAGAGCGCGAGATCTCGAGGATCTCGCGCCCGGGTGGGAGCGGCGGGGGAGAGAGGACCCGCCGCCCCCGTTCCTGCGGGGGAACGCGCTTACTTCAGGTTCTGCGACCAGTAGGTCTCGATCTGGCGGACCAGGCTGTCCGGCAGCGGCACGTAGTCCAGCTGGCGGGCCTGGGCATCGCCGTTCTTGTAGACCCAGCGGAAGAATTCCTGGGTCGCCTTGCCATTGGCAGCATTCTTCGGCGTCTTCTGCACCAGGATGAAGTTGGTGGCAGTGATCGGCCAGGACTCGGCGCCCGGCGCATTGGTCATCACCAGGTAGAAGTCGCGGGCGTTGGCCCAGTCGGCACTGGCGGCAGCGGCAGCGAACGAGGTGTCGCTCGGCTGCACGAACTTGCCGGCGGCATTCTTCATCGCGGTGTAGGAGAGCTTGTTCTGCAGCGCGTAGGACAGTTCGACATAGCCGATGCCGCCCTTGATCTGCTTCACATAGGCGGCAACACCTTCGTTGCCCTTGCCGCCGATGCCGGCCGGCCACTGCACCGAGGTGCCTTCACCGACCGAGCTCTTCCACTCCGGGCTGACCTTGGACAGGTAATTGACGAAGTTGAAGGTGGTGCCCGAGCCGTCCGAACGATGCACGACGGTGACCTTGGCGTTGGGCAGGGTCACGCCCGGGTTCAGCGCGGCGATGGCCGGGTCGTTCCAGGTCTTGATCTTGCCCAGGAAGATGTTGGCCAGCACGGCGCCGTCCAGCTTCAGCGCGCCCGGCGCGATGCCGGCCACGTTGACCACCGGCACCACGCCGCCGATCACCGACGGGAACTGCGCCAGGCCCGCAGCAGCCAGGTCTTCCGGCTTCAGCGGCGCGTCGGAGGAGCCGAAATCAACGGTCTTGGCCTTGATCTGGGCAATGCCGCCGCCGGAACCGATGGACTGGTAGTTGACCTTGTTGCCGGTTGCGGCGCTGTAGTCGGCCGACCACTTGGACATGACCGGGTAGATGAACGATGCGCCCGCGCCGGTGATGTCGGCGGCGTTGGCGGCGAACACGGACGATGCAGCCAGGATGGCGACAGCGGCGCGCGATTTGAAGGCGTGGATCACAGGGAGACTCCTGGGGTGGTGGTCGAAGGGCGGTTGCCCGACGTTTCGGTGCACATTCCATAACGGTTGCGTGACACGCCCGCGTCTGTCATATGACGCGGGCGTGACACGCGTCATGAGGGATGTCACGTCCGCTGCGCCGGCAGGGCGGCACGGGTACCGCTGCAACGACGAAGGCACGGCCGGGGCCGTGCCTTCGCGGTTCAACGCAGGTGGCGGGACTTACCAGAAGAACTGCGCGCGGGCTTCCAGGATGTTGGGATCGTCGTTGACGAAACCGCGCGCCGTGGAGCTGTACTTCTTGCTGTCGACCATCACGTAGTTGAGCATCAGCTTGAAGTTGGAACGCAGGTACCAGTTCGCGCCTACGGTCCAGATGTCCATCTTGCCACCCAGCACGCCATCGACGATCGGCGGGCGACCGGCGACCGGGTTGGCGGCGAGGTTGCCGTCATTGAGGTCCATGTGGTCGTAGCGCACGCCCAGCTGCCACTGACCGCCGGCCGGGTTGTTCGGCAGGCCGGTGCCCGGGGTGCCGCCCTTGTAGCTCCAGGTCTCGCCGGTCACGTTCCACACGCCGCTGATGTAGTAGCCGTCGCTGGTGTAGTTGTCGTGGTCGTAGCGCTTGGCCTTGCTGGTGTAGTACTCGGCCTGGGCCTTGAAGGGACCCTGGAAGTACATCGCTTCGGCACCGATGGTGCTGACGCGGTCGGTGTCGGTCAGGTTGCCGCTGTCGACCAGGCGGGCAGTGGCGAGGTCGGCATTCGGACGCGCACGCACGCGCAGGGTGTCGGCGTCGGCGTCGTAGTTGACGTAGCTCAGGCCGAAATGCAGGACCTGGCCCTTTTCATTGATCGGGGCCCAGGTGCCACGCGCGCCGTAGCCGCTGCCGTGGGCCAGGTTGCGGGTCAGCTCGCGGCCGAAGGCGCTGGCGGTCACCGACCAGTTGTCCTGGCCGTAGCTGTACGCGCCGCCCAGGCGGCGGGCGATGGCATAGGTATTGGTGACCGCTGCCTTGGAAATGAAATCGTTGTTCTTGGTGCTGGACAGTTCTTCCAGGCTGTTGGGCTGCTTGAACTGGCCCAGCTGCAGGAAGTGGTTGGCGTTGCCCAGCAGCTTGTACTTCACGTTGGTGTCGAGGAACTTGTCGGCCTTGGCGTCATAGCCGACCACCCACTCCACGTTGCCCGGGCCCTTGCCCTTGAGCACCAGCTCGGCGCGACGCAGTTCGAATTCGCTGTTCTTGCCGTTGCCGGCGTCGCCACCGTTGAGGTCCACCACATCGTTGTGGAACCAGTTGCCGTCGGCCTGGACCAGGCCTTCGAAGGTGATTTCCGAACCGCCGATCACGTCGATGGCGACTTCGGCGTGTGCAGCCGGCACATACAGCGCAGCAGCCACGGCCACCGTCAGGAGTTGGTGATGCAGTTTCATGGAGAGGAGCCTTGCAGGCAGGTGGGAAGATGCGCGCAGGCTAGAAGGTAAAGATTGCGTAAATGTGACAGTTCACGCGCGGCAGACATCCACCGCAGGCCCCGTCACGGCAGGGCCTGCCATTGAAACCGTTTGCGTATGACGCCCGGATTGCGCCTTGGTTGCAGTCGATCCACGCCCTGCATGGATGCGGCCGTCACTCGGCCGCGGTCTTGTCCTTGAACCGGCACAGGTCGGCGATCACGCAGCCCGGGCAATCCGGCTTGCGCGCCTTGCACACGTAACGTCCGTGCAGGATCAGCCAGTGATGCGCGTCGAGCAGGAACTCGGCGGGGATCACCTTCACCAGCTTGTCTTCCACTTCGCGCACATTCTTTCCCGGGGCCAGGCCGGTACGGTTGGCGACGCGGAAGATGTGCGTGTCCACCGCCATTACCGGCTCGCCGAAGGCGGTGTTGAGCACCACGTTTGCGGTCTTGCGGCCCACGCCCGGCAGCGCTTCCAGTTCTTCGCGATCGCGCGGCACTTCACCGCCATGCTTCTCCAGCAGGATCGCGCAGGTGGCGATCACGTTCTTCGCCTTGGCATTGAACAGCCCGATGGAGGAGATGTACTGCTTCAGCCCGTCCTCACCGAGCGCAAGGATCTTTGCCGGGGTGTTGGCGACCGGGAACAATCGGCGCGTGGCCTTGTTGACGCCGACGTCGGTGGCCTGCGCCGACAGCGCCACCGCCACCAGCAGCTCGAACGGCGAGCTGTACTCCAGTTCGGTCTTCGGGTGCGGGTTGAGTTCGCGCAGGCGGGTGAACATCTCCACCACGTCGGCGCGCGGCATCGTGCCGCCACGCCGCGCCGGGGCGCGTGCGGTTTTCTTCGTGGTCGCCATCACTGCTCCTTGCCGCTGGCGCGGGCCTTGGCCCGGGCGAGGATGGCGGCTGCCGCGGCGGGCAGGGCGGGCTTTACGTCCGGCGCCGGGGCGGGCGTGCGCCGCGCGTCACGTTCGGCTTCGCGGCGGGCCAGGCGCACCGCTCGGGCGCGGTAGCGTTCGCGTGCCGCCCAGGCCGTGCGGAGCTGCTGCTGAGCCTGCTGCAGGCGTGAAGGAAGTTCCGGGTGGCCGGGCAACAGCTGTTCGTCGCCGGCACGGACGACGTAGTCCATCAGCCCCGCCTGCAGGGCGCCATCAAGATCGTCTGCCTGGACCCGGGCGAACAACTGCGCGGGATTGGGTCGGGAAGCCATGGCGTCAGCGGTTCTGGAACGCCGGCGGGCGGCGCTGCAGGAAGGCGCTGGTGCCTTCGCGCATGTCCTCGGTGGCGAACAGCAGGCCGAACTGCGCGCTTTCGTACTCCAGCCCGGCGTCCAGGCTGCATTCGCCGCCCACGTGCACCGCATCGAGCAGGCCACGCAGGGCCAGCGGGGCCGAGCGTGCCAGCTGGCGGGCAATGTCCTGCACGCGATTGTCCAGCGCGTCGGCGGGCACCACTTCGTTGACGATGCCCAGTTCCAGCGCACGCGCGGCGGTGATCGGCGCCCCCAGCAGGCACAGCTCCAGGGTGGTGGCGCGGCCGCACAGGCGCAGCAGCCGCTGGCTGCCGCCGAAGCCGGGGATCAGGCCGAGGTTGATTTCCGGTTGGCCGACCTTGGCGGTATCTGCGGCGATGCGCAGATGGCAGGCCATCGCCAGTTCCAGTCCACCGCCCAGTGCGAAACCATTCACGCGTGCGATGACCGGCTTCGGCATCCGTTCAATCTGGCGCATCAGGGCCTGGCCCAGCAGCGAGAAATCACGTCCCTGAACCGCGCTGAGTGTGTTCATCTCGGCGATGTCGGCGCCAGCCACGAAGGCCTTCGGACCGGCCCCGGTCAGTACCACGACGCGCACCTCCGGATCGGCGGCGGCGTCGCTGAAAGCCCCGGCAAGGGCCTCCAGGGTCGCGGCGTTGAGGGCGTTGAGCTTGTCCGGGCGCTGGACGGTCACGGTGCGGATGGCGCCGTCGTCGTAGACAGCGATCAGGGCATCGGCCACGGGGAAAACTCCTGAAACGTTAAAAAAAGTGATATTGAACTCTGCAAACGCAGGCGGGTCATAGCCTGCATCGTGAGTAGCGGTTACACGTTGCGCCCGTTATCCTAACCCGTCGCCTCAGGGCGGCGCAGAACGTCCCTGAGTTACCACCCCTGGAGAACTGTTTGATGAAGTTGCGTTCTATCGCGGTCGCCGTCGCGGCCCTGGCCCTGACGGGCAATGCCTTCGCCCAGGACGTCTCGTCCGAAAAGGGCAAGCTGAGCTACTACTTCGGTTACGACTACGGCAACAACCTGGCGGAGCTGACCGGTCGTGGTGAGCAGCTGGACATCAACTCGGTGGTGAAGGGCCTGCAGGATGCCTACGCCAAGAAGCAGCCGGCGATCACCGCCGAGCAGCTGAAGCCGGCCGTTGAAGCGTTCCAGAAGCGCGAGCAGGGCCGTGCCCAGGCTGCCAAGGCCGAGTACGAGAAGGCTGCTGCCGAAAACAAGACCAAGAGCGATCAGTTCATCGCGGCGAACAAAGCCAAGGCCGGCGTGCAGTCGCTGCCGAGCGGCGTCCAGTACCGCGTGATCGAAGCCGGCAAGGGTGCCAAGCCGACCCAGGCCAGCACCGTGCAGCTGGAAGTGGCCGGTCCGTTCCCGTACGGCCAGCGCCCGACCGAAGCCCGCCCGGCCCAGCAGATCCCGTCGATCAAGGTCAGCGAAGTCGAAATGAAGGCCATGCGCGAGACCCTGCTGCAGATGCCGGCAGGCTCGAAGTGGGAAGTCACCCTGCCGCCGGACCAGGCCTACGGTGCGGACCCGCGCACCCCGTTCCCGCCGAACGTGGCTGTGCAGTTCGAGATCAAGCTGGTCAGCGTCAAGTAAATCGAAGCAGTAAACCAAACGCGCCGGTGACCCCACCGGCGCGTTTTTGTTTGCGCAGTGCTGACGGTAGAGACGACTGTCAGTCGACCGCTCTTGGGTCACATCGGGGAAACGCCCGCGCTGCGCGCGCGAGTCGACTGACAGTCGACTCTACCGTCCGGCCGGGCCACCCGCGCAAATTCAGCCCGATCGCGCTACTGTTGGCGGGTGCAAACAATGGAAGAAACGGCGCGTGTTGTCGCAAGTCCCTGCATCGGAGTGTGCACGCTGGATCCGGACCGGCAATGCACCGGCTGCGGGCGGCATCTCGAAGAAATCGCGCGGTGGTCGTCAATGAACAACGAGGAACGCAGCCGCATCCTGCACCGCGTGCAACCGTTGCGTGCACAATTGCAGCAATCGCTACGCGGATCGCTGGCCGACCACGAGCGCTTGGTGCGCGCACTGCATCCTTTGGCCGAACCGCCGGCCGGCGACGGCTGGAACCGCAGCGAGCTGATCGACCTGCTGCCACCGGGGCCGCCTGTGGAGGCGGCGGTGCTGGCCGGCATCGTGCCGCGCGCCAACGGCGCGCAGGTCATCCTCACCCGTCGCACTGAAACCCTGCGTACACATGGCGGCCAGGTCGGGTTCCCCGGTGGCCGCACCGAACCCGATGACCGCGACGCGCTGGCGGCCGCCCTGCGCGAGAGCCAGGAAGAAATCGCATTGGCGCCCGGCCAGGTGCAGCCACTTGGCTATCTCGACCCCTTCGTGACGATCACCGGCTACCGGGTCACGCCGGTGGTGGCGGTGGTCGATCCGGAGTTCGTGCCGGTGCCGCAGCCCAGTGAAGTGGCCGAAGTGTTCGAGGTGCCGTTGGACTACCTGATGGCCCCTGACAGCCTGCGCCAGGTCGAAATCAATCATCGCGGCCGCATCCGCCACGTCCTTGAGTATGGCTGGCCCGGCCAGCGCATCTGGGGGGCGACCGCGGCCATCCTCTACAACCTGCGTCGCCGCCTGGAGCAAGTGCAATGAACCCGATCAAGCAGCCGTGGACCACCCTGGTCGATGTCGACACCCTGGCCGCTGCACTGGGCGAAGGCGTACGCGTGGTCGACGCCCGTGCGACCGCCAGTACCGCCGTGCGCGTGGTCGATGCGCGTGCTTCGCTGGCGGACCCGCAGGCTGCGGGCGGCCAGTACCTGGCAGGGCACATCCCGACTGCGGTGCATGCCGATCTCAATCGCGATCTGTCCGATCTCGGCCGCATCGGCCATGGCCGTCACCCATTGCCCGACAGCGATGCTTTTGCCGCGAAACTGGGGCAGTGGGGCATCGGCCTCGACACCCAGGTGGTGGTCTACGATGGCAGCGACGGCAGCATGGCCGCCTCGCGCCTGTGGTGGCTGCTGCGCCTGATCGGGCACACCAAGGTGGCTGTGCTCGATGGTGGTATCGCCGCGTGGCAGGCCGCAGGGCATCCGTTGGCGACGGGACAGGGTGAAGTGACAGCGCTGCCTGCCTACCCGGGCCGCTTCGACACCACCCAGGTCGCCAGCGCCGATGAAATCACCGCGCGCCTGAAACATGCACCGGGCTGGTTGGTCGACGCACGCGCAGGTGAACGCTTCCGCGGCGAAGTGGAGCCGCTGGACCCGGTCGCTGGCCACGTACCCGGCGCGGTCAACCGCCCGTTTGCGTTGAACGTCGCCGACGGCCGCCTGCGCGATGCACAGGAACTGCGCGCCGAATTGCAGGGCGTGATCGGCAACCGCGATCCGCAGCAGGTGGTGCTGATGTGCGGCTCCGGCGTGACCGCCTGCCACCTGCTGCTGGCGATGGAAAGCGCAGGACTGAGCGGCGCGCGCATCTATGCCGACTCCTGGAGCGGCTGGGTGAGCGACAGCAGCCGCCCGGTGGCGACCGGCGCCTGAGAAGCGCGGGGTCGGAGCCGTTTTCCAACGGAAAACGGCTCTGACCCTATCGAGCGTAAATCCGGGTCAGAGCCCGTTGCGTCGCCACGGGATCCGACCCCGTGCCGACCAAGGTCGGCACCCACCAACAGCGGCAGAAATCTGTCGAAGGCGGGGTGGGTCCGGTTGCGGGGGCGTGAGCCGCATGGATGCGGCGACCGAGCTTACATGGACGTACTTGCAGCGTCCCCCGCAACCGGACCCACCCCGCCATCCCCCGGAATGCCAGCTCTTGACGTTGACGTTGACGTTGACGTTGCTTCTGCGGGTGCAGGGCGCAGCCCTGCCACTTACCCAACCGGCTGCAGTGGCACCTTCGCCAGCACCCGCGCCCACGGGAACAACGGCCCCGGATCACGCTTGCGCGCCACCATCAGCGTCGGATCATCGCTGGCCGGCACCTGCTCCCGATCCAGCTGGTCATGCCCGGCAATCCGCTGCAGCGACGGATAGCGCACCACCAGCGCCTGCAGCAGCCGCTCCAGCGCTTCCAGTTGCGCCTCGGTGTAGGCCTCGTCCATCGCCTGGTGACGGCTGTCGAACCAGTGCGGGTAGCGCCCGGTATTGACCAGCTCGATGCCCAGCGTATGCGCGTTCATGCCGCGCACGTGGTGGGCCACGCGTTCGGGCGCAACGTACTGCACCACGCTGCCATCGCGGTCGATGTAGAAGTGCCCGCTGTTGCCGGCACCGCTGTCATACAGCACGCGCTCGCCGTACTCGCGGGCCATCGCCAGATCGGGCAGCTCGGTGCAGTGGATCACCACCATCTCCAGCGCGGCCGGATCGCGCAGCGGCAGTCGGTCGTGGTAGGGCAGGGGCTGCAGCTGCAGGCCGGGCAGGAGCGGGTTGGGCATCCGGCGATGCTAGCATTGCGGCATGAACCTGCCTTCTCTTTCCTGGTTGGCCCGCGCCCACGGAGCACGCGCATGAGCCGCGGCCACTGCATCCTCTCCCATGGCTTCGAGAGCGGCCCAGAGGCGACCAAGGTCACCGCGCTGGCCGAGGTGGCCCAACGCCTGGGCTGGACCCACGAGCGCCCCGACTACACCGACCTGGACGCGATGAGCGAGGTCAGCCGGGTGGGCGACGTGCCGACCCGCCTGCGCCGTCTGGTTGAACGCGCCGCCATCGCTGCCCGTCAGGGGCCGGTGGTACTGGCCGGCTCCAGCCTGGGCGCCTACATTTCCGCCATCGCCTCGCTGCAGGTGCCGGTAGCCGGCCTGTTCCTGATGGTGCCGCCGACCACCATGGGCCCGATGCCGGCGCTGGACGCCGCTGTGGTGCCGACCACGGTGGTGCAGGCCTGGCATGACGACGTGGTACCGGCTGCCGGCGTGATTGCCTGGGCGCAGGCGCGTTCGGCGCAGTTGCTGCTGGTTGACGATGGCCACCGCCTGGAGCGCCACGTGGAGGCCTCTGCGCAGGCCTTCGAGCGCCTGCTGCGGCAACTGTGAAGCCGGGGCGCACGGCGCGCCTGCCCGCATTGACTACAATGGCAGCCCCGCCGCCCCCGGCGCGGGCCTGCCGGCCGTGCCTACGGCCCTCCTTTCCGACCGGCCCGGCCCCTGTGCCGCGCCCGACCACCTGCGAACCGACCCCGTGAAATTCTTCGTCTCCTGCGCCAAGGGCCTGGAATACCTGCTTGCCGATGAACTGTCGGCCCTGGGCCTTGCCAAGGCCACCGCCACCATTGCCGGCGTCAACGCCGAGGGCGAACTGGCGCAGGCGCTGCGGATCGTGATGTGGTCGCGCTTGGCCAGCCGCGTGCTGTGGCCGATCGCCGAGTTCGACTGCCCGGACGAGCAGGCCCTGTATGACGGCGTGCGTGCGCTGCCGTGGCACGAGCACATCACGCCGGAGATGACCCTGGCGGTGGACGCACACGTGTCCGGTGACAAGATCACCCATGCGCGCTTTGCCGCGCAGCGGATCAAGGACGCCATCGTCGACCGGATGCGTGATGAAGGCCTGGAGCGCCCCTCGGTCAACACCGACCTGCCCGATGTGCGCGTCAACCTGTCGCTGCGCAAGGGCCGTGCTTCGCTGTCGATCGACCTCGGCGGTGGCCCGCTGCATCGCCGTGGCTGGCGCGGTGCCGCCCACGAGGCGCCGCTGAAGGAAAACCTGGCCGCCGCGCTGCTGCTGCGCGCGCAGTGGCCGCGCCTGCACACCGCCGGAGGCGGCCTGCTGGACCCGATGTGTGGCAGCGGCACGCTGCTGATCGAAGGTGCACTGATGGCCGCCGACGTCGCCCCTGGCCTGATGCGGCATGGCAGCCTGCCGCCGAGCCGTTGGCTGGGCTTCGACAAGGCGGCCTGGAAGTCCATCCAGAGCGAAGCACGCGAGCGCGAAGCGGCCGGCCTGGCCGCGCTGAAGCCGGTCATCCATGGCAGCGATATCGACCCGGCCGCGATCCAGGCCGCCCGCGAGAATGCAGAGGTTGCCGGCGTCGCCCACGCGATCCGCTTCACCCGCGCCGATGTCGCCGACCTGGCCGCGCCCGAACAGGAGATCGGAGCGGTGGTCTGTAACCCGCCGTACGACGAACGCCTGGCTGCCGATCCGGCGCTGTACCGCGCGTTGGGCAATGCCCTGCAGAAGGCCGTGCCGCAGTGGCGTGCCAGCCTGCTGTGCGGCAATGACGAGCTGGCCTTCGCCACTGGCCTGCGCGCCAGCAAGAAGTACCAGATGTTCAACGGTGCGCTGGAATGCGCGCTGATCGTCTGCGATCCGATTGCCGTGCCGGGTCGTGATCCGGCACAGCCGCGCGAGCTGAGCGAAGGCGCGCAGATGGTGGCCAACCGGCTGCGCAAGAACCTGAAGAAGTTCAAGAGCTGGCGTGCCCGCGAGGACATCACCTGCTTCCGCGCCTACGACGCCGACCTGCCGGAGTACGCGGCGGCCATTGATGTCTACGAGGAAGACGGGGGCAAGCGCCGCACCTTCCTGCATGTGCAGGAGTACGCGGCACCGGCGGCGATTCCCGAGAACGACGTGCGCCGCCGCCGCAACGAGCTGCTGGCCGCCGCGCGCGAAGTATTCGGCGTGCCGCCGGAGCAGGTGTCGATGAAGTCGCGCGAGCGCGGCAAGGGCGGCAGCAAGTACGGCCGCTTCGAGCAGCGTGACGAGTTCATCGTGGTGCGCGAGAACCATGCACTGCTGCAGGTGAACCTGTTCGACTACCTGGACACCGGCCTGTTCCTTGACCATCGCCCGCTGCGCCGGATGATGGCCGAGCAGGTGCGTGGCAAGCGTTTCCTGAACCTGTTCTGCTACACCGGCGTGGCCAGCGTGCAGGCCGCCGTGGCCGGTGCCGCCAGCACCACCAGCGTCGACCTGTCGGCCACCTACCTGCAGTGGTGCTACGACAACCTTGCGCTGAACGGGCAGGGGGGCAACCAGCACCTGCTGGTCCAGGCCGACGCGATGGCCTGGCTGGAAGGCGACCGCGGCCAGTACGACGTGATCTTCTGTGATCCACCGACTTTCTCCAACTCCGCCCGCGCCGATGATTTCGACGTGCAGCGCGAACAGGTGAAGCTGCTGCGGGCGGCGGTGGCCCGGCTGGCACCGGGTGGCGTGCTGTACTTCTCCAACAACTTCCGCCGCTTCAAGCTGGAAGAGAACGCCATCGCCGAATTCGCCCAGTGCCACGAGATCACCGCACGCACCATCGGTCCGGATTTCGAGCGCAACGCGCGCATCCACCGCGCATGGGAACTGAAGCGGCTGGGGTAAGCCCGGTAGTGCCGGCCGCTGGCCGGCAACGGTGTCAGATCCGCAAAGGGTTCATGAGGTGCCGGCCAGCGGCCGGCACTACCCCTGTCTGGCCGGTGGATCCACGCCATGCCTGGATGGTTGTTCAGTAGATCCACGCCATGCGTGGATGGCGGTTACAGCAACGCCACCACCAGCCCCAGCGCCGGCAGCGTGATCGCCAGCGGTGCGATCCACTTCGGCCGGTACGGATACAGCCCGAACGACAGTGCCACGCCGCACATGGTCATTGCGCCCAGCCACAGCACCGGGCCCATCGCCCAGCCGTGATCGGCCACGCACAACGCGAACGCCACCGTCAGCAGGGCCCAGCCCAGCACCCGCCACTGCGTGCGCCGTGCCGGGCTGGCCGCAGCCTTGCCGTGCAGGTCGTACTGGTGTCTTTCCATCGCCAGCGACAGCGCGGTGAACGCGGAAAACGACAGGGTCAACGCGAGCAGCATCATGCACTGGCCTCCGCTTCGGCGGTTTCGACCACAGTCACTGGCGCCGCCGCCGCCGCACGCTTCTTCTTCTCGGCCGCGCTCAGCGGTGGCGTCCAGCGCTGCATGCGCCAGCCGCACATCGCCAGCATTGCGCCGAAGACAATCATCGAAAGATCGACGCCGGCCAGTACCCAGTCGCCGTTGCGCAGGGTGTTGCCCAGGTGCGCATGCGTGGTCAACGCATTGACCACCGGCACCAGTGCGAACGCGGCCGCGCCCAGGTAGAGCTGCCACGCCCACATCATTCGCCTCGGCCAGATGAAGGCGGCCAGCAGCGCGCCGGCCCAAGCGTAGAAGAATACGTTGGCCTCCGCACTCGAGCGCTCGGCGATGTCCAGCGGCAGCAGGCGGTTGCCCCAGAAGTACGCCGCGAAGGCGATCGGCAGGCCAGCCACGGTGCCGATGTTGAGCGCATCGACCAAGCGAAGGCCGAAGCCGGTGCGTCCACTCTTGGCATGCTTCGGTCGTTCCTTCACCGCCCACAGCACCACGCCGCTGGCGACCATCAGGCAGCCCACCAGACCGGACAGGAAGAACAGTGCACGCAGGCCCCAGTCCGCAAAACGCGCCAGGTGCAGGCCGTACAGCACACCACGGGTGGCGGTGGCACCGCCCGATGGCGGCGTTTCCTCAAGCAGAGCACCGCTGACCATGTCGTAACGCACGGCCGGGGTGTCGATGGACAGGCGCTTGCCATCGCGCTGGCGGATGTCGATCACCGCATTGGCCGCCCCCGGATTGGACACGGTGAAACCGGCCACCTCCACGCCGTGCCAATGCGCGCGTGCGCTGTCCAGCAACTGTGCGATCGGCAGCGGCGTGGCGCGGCCCTCGGCGGGCGCGGTCACTTCCGGAAGGCCGCCGAAAGCCTCGCTGATGAATTTGTCCTCGTCCTGGGGGTAGGCGACCTTCACTCCCCACGGCAGGTACATGATCATCAGAGTGACGATGCCGGTGTAGGTGATCATCGCGTGGTACGGCAGCGCCATCACCGCGCTGACGTTGTGGAAGTCGAGCCAGGAGCGCAGGCCCTTGTCCTTGCGGAAGGTGAAGAAGTCCTTGAAGATCTTCTTGTGGGTGATCACGCCGGTGATGATCGCCACCAGCATGAACATCGCGCAGAACCCGACCAGGTAGCGCGCCCAGTACACCGGGATGTAGTGCAGGTCGAAGTGCAGGCGGTAGAAGAAGTCGCCTCCACGGGTCTCGCGCGCCTTCAGTGCCTGGCCGCTGTTCGGGTCCAGCGTGGCGTCGCCGAAGCCACCGCGGCGGCCACGGCTGGGGTCGGCCAGTTCCGGTGGCAGCCGCCAGAACATCTGCATGGCCGGGTTGCGCGGCTGCGGCAGGGTGACGAACCAGTTCTCGGCGTGGCTCGCATTGGCCTGCAGGTAGTCCACCGCGCGCTGCGCGGCCACGTCGATGCTGACGTTGCTGGACGGCAGCTCCGGGCGCATCCAGCGGCTGATTTCCTCGCGGTAATAGCTGGCGGTGCCGGCCATGAAGATCAGCAGCAGCAACCAACCGACCAGCAGGCCGGTCCAGGTATGCAGCCAGGCCATCGACTGGCGGAATCCGTTCTTCATGCCCAGGCCCCCAGCATGCGCGCAATGGCCGCCATCAGCAGGGTGGGGGCGAGGATGCCGACCCAGGCGCGCAGCGCGCTGCGGGTGGCGAACGCCCAGAGTGCGGCACCGGCGGCGACAAGGATCGCCAGCAGCATGCCGGTCAGCACGGTCTGGCCGCGCGCGCCGGGCAGCGCCACTGCGCAGAACACACTGGTCATCGAGGCCAGCGCATAGCCGCCGAAGATCGCGGCCAACGAACGTGACAGCACGCCCCAGCGCGGGTTGGAGAAGAAGGTGCGGGGGCTGGCGGTTGCGGGCGAGCGGTCCACGGCGTTCCTGCAGGTTTCAGTGGAAGAGGGCCGGCGCACCGCAGTGCGCCGGAGGAGGCCATCCCTGGCCTGGCACCGGTCGCAGAACCGGTGCCATCCATCAGGGTCAGAGCTTCCAGCGCAGCGTCACGGTGACATTGCGTGGTTCGCCCCAGTACACGCCGTTGTAGAAACCGACGTTGTTGAAATACTTCTTGTCCAGCAGGTTGTTGATGTTCAGCTGGGCGCTGAAGTTCTCGTTGAAGCGGTAGCCGCCGGCGAGGTTGACCAGGTAGAACGCGTCCTGGGTGATCCTGGCCTTGCTGCGGTCGGGTTTGGTGCTGGTGTTCCAGATGCTGCTCTGCCAGGTCACGCCACCACCCAGCCAGAAGCGGCCGTCGATACCGCCAGGGCGCCAGCTGGTGTTGAGCCGGAAGGTATCCTGCGGGGCGGTGGTCCGCTGCAGCACGCCGTCCTTGTTGCGGATGACGGTGTGGGCGAAACCGGCCGAGACATTCCACTGCTCGCCGATGCTGCCCTGGGTTTCGATCTCCCAGCCCTTGACCTTGTTGCCCTTGCCGGTGGAGCGGTAGGCCTGGCTGCCGTCGGGCAGCGAGTTCACCGGCACCGAATCATCGATCTCGGCGACGTTGTCCTGCTTGCCCTCGAACACGGCGGCCGAGGCATTGAGCAGGCCGCCGAAGAACTCGGCCTTGACGCCTGCTTCGTACATGTTGCCGACCACCGGCTCCAGGTAGTTGCCATTGCGGTCGCGGTAGTTCTGCGGCTTGAAGATGTCGGTGTAGCTGACATAGCCGCTGAAGATCGAATTGAAGTCGAAGACCAGGCCGGCATACGGGGTGAGCATGTCGTCCGGCCTGTAGCCGGTGCGGGTGGTGCGATTGCGGTTGCCATTGGCATCGTAGCCATAGGCCCAGCTGCGGGTTTCCCAGCTGCCGTAGCGCGCGCCTGCCACCGCCAGCAGCCGGTCGGCCAGGCGCAGCCGCGCGGCAACGTAGGCTGCGCGCTGGCGCAGTTCATTCTGCGAAGACAGCCTGCCCAGGCGGGTCACCGGCAGCACCGGCACATTGCCGGTCCAGTGGCGCCAGTCCGGCACCACGGCATAGGCATCGTCGTAGTCGAAGTCCATGCCTTCCGACTCGCCCTTGCGCACCGACTGGCCCAGGCCGAACACCAGTTCGTGCTCGCGACCGAACAGCTGGAACGGGCCGCCGACGTTGACGTCGAACACGTCCATCGTGCTGTGCTCGTTGAAGTGAGAGATGTAGGCGGTGACGCCGGTTCCATCGGCACGCGGATTGCCGGCGGCGCCGTACCAGACGCTGCCGTCGGTATCACGCACGGCGTGGCTGATATTGCCCTTCACCGACCAGCCGTTGCCGAGCTGCTGCTCCAGCCGCGCGAAGCTAGTCTTCTCCACGATCGGCCAGGCGCTCCACGAGGCCGACAGGTTGGTCGAGCGAGGCAGGTTGGCTGGCGTGCCATCGGCGCCCCAGTACGGCACCACGCCCCAGGTCACGCCGGTGGTACGCGGAGACTGGTATTCGTAGCCCACTTCGAACAGCGTGCTGTCGCTCAGGTCGGCCTGCACGATGCCGTAGAACACATCTTTGTCGAGCGAATAGACATCACGGAATGAATCGCTCTGCTGCTTGACCGCGACCACGCGCGCACGGATGCGGCCGTCCCAGGCAACCGGACCACCGAGATCGGCTTCCAGGCGGCGGTTACCCCAGCGTCCCACGGTGAGGTTGGCGCCCATCTGGAAGGTGTCGGTGGGGCGCTTGCGGATCATGCTGATGGTGCCGGAGGGATCGCCGGCGCCGGTGGTCAGGCCGGTGGCGCCACGGATCACCTCGATACGCTCGTAGATCACGCTGTCGGTGTTGGTCTTGACCGAGCCACCGAACGTGTTGAGCATGCCGTCGATCTGGAAATTGTCGATGGTGTAGCCGCGCGAAACATAGTTGATGCGCTCGCTGTCGGTGACCGACACGCTGACGCCGGTCACCTGGCCCATCACGTCCGACAGCGAGAACAGGCCCATGTCGTCCAGGCGCTGGCGGGTGATCACGGTCACCGACTGTGGCGTCTCGCGCAACGACAGGTCCAGCCTGGTCGCGCTGCGCGCGTTCTTCACCGTGTAGCTGTTCGGAATCTCGCCATCGGCGGTCACCTTCACGGTGTCCAGCGTGCGCGCGGAAGATTCAGCGGTGCCGTCGGCGTGTGCCAGCGGAGCGATCATCAGTGCGGTCACGGCCAGGGCCAGCAGAGAGGGACGAGGGAGGTTGAGCGGCATTGCCATCGGTGCGATTCCATGCAGGACGAAACAGGCGATGGAATGCGCAGGCGCAGCAACCGCGCGCTCCGCGCACGTCGCCCAGCGAGTCCCATCGACGGTGCGCCACCCGCGCAGTGCGGGCGACCCGGTAGTCGGGGGATGTACACGGGCGAAGGGGCGGGTGGGTGCGTGCTTCCGTGCCCCGCTTGGCTAAGCGTACAACCGATTGGCAAATGATAGGCATTCGCATTTCGTTAATCAAGCGTGACGGCACCCGCTCCCGTGCAGGGAGGCTTCAGAAGTGGAAAAGGACCGTCGCAGCGTGCAGCAGCAGGCCGATCAGCCCGCCGACCAGGGTGCCGTTGAAGCGGATGAACTGCAGGTCACGGCCCACGCTCAGTTCCAGCTGTTCGACCAGGTGCCGCTCGTCCCAGCCCTTCACGGTCTGCGCGATATGCGTGGTGACGCCCTCGCGCAGGCGCCCGGTCAGGCGCTGCGCACCTTCCATCAGATGCTGGTTCAGTGCCTCGCGCAGCGCCGGGTCGGCCTGCAGGCTGGCACCGAGCGAACCCAGGCTGCGCTGCAGGTGGCCGACCAGCGCCGAATCCTCGCGCTGCAGGTCCGCCCGCAGGCTGGCGTGGATGCGCGCCCACAGCCCCTGCACGTACTCCTGCAGGGCCGGGTGGTCGATCATTTCGTGCTTGAGCTGCTCGATGCGCTCGGCCAGCGCCGGATCCTCGCGCAGGCGCTGCACGTAGTTCTGCAACCAGGTCTCGTAGTCCTGGCGCAGCGGATGCTGCGGCTCGGCCAGCACCTGCTGCAGCTCTTCCAGCACCGCGCGGGCCAGGCGTTCGGCCAGGCTGTCGCCGATCTCGTCGATCGGCTTGACCCAGTTCACCGTGCTCGACAGCGTCGGCCATTCGCGCTGGATGTAACGCACGATCAGCTGCGAGGCGCGCTCCTTCACTTCCGGTTGCTCCAGCCAGCGCCCCAGGCGCTGCAGGCCCTCGTCCAGCACGCGCTGGTGGCGCCCATCGGCGGTCAGCAGGGCCAGCAGCTCACCGGCGGTGGCGGCGGCATTCCACTGCCGCAGCTGCTGCACCACAAAGGCGTGCAGCTGGCGGCGTACGGCGGTTTCGTCGAAGAAATCCAGTGCCTGCAGCGCCCAGCCGCGGGCCATGTCGGCCAGCATCCGCGAGCGCGCCGGGTCGGCCAGCCAGCTGCCGAGGCGGCTGGCCGGATCGAATACCTGCAGCTTGGCCAGCAGCACCCCCGGCTCCAGGAACTGGTCGCGCACGAACAGCGCAAGGCTGTCGCCGATGCGTTCCTTGCTGCGCGGGATGATCGCGGTGTGCGGGATCGGCAGGCCCATCGGCCGCCGGAACAGCGCGACCACAGCGAACCAGTCGGCCAGCGCGCCCACGGCCGCTGCTTCGCAGAAGGCCGAGACCCAGGCCCAGATGCCGCGCTCGCCCTGCCAGTGGCTGATCGCGAATCCGGCCAGCATCAACAGCAGCAGGCCCAGTGCGAGGGCTTTCAGGCGCCGCAGCTGGGCGCGGCGCGGATCGTGGGCAGGCGTCATTGCACGAGTCTAACCGCAGCCCGGTGATGCCTGCCTGTAGAGCCGAGCCCATGCTCGGCTGCCTTGCGCGCGGCAGACCGCAGCCGAACATAGGATCTCGGCTCTACATGAGAGGTTCGCGTTTTTTAAAGCGCTTCCAGCTGCTTGCGCAGCGCGGCCAGCTGCGCGCGCAGGGTGTCGTTCTCGCGGGTCAACGCGACCACGCGGCGGCGCAGGGCCGGGGCATCCTCGCCCAGCTGTTCCAGCGCCAACAGCACTTCGGCGTCGCGGCTGGCGATCTCGTCCTCATTTGCCTCCTCGAAATCCATCTCGGCTGCTTCCGGCTTCGGCGCGCGCGGCTTGCGCTTGGACTCGCGCACGCGCTTGGCGGCCTGCTTCAGCTCGTCCTTGCCACCGGCGGCGGCAGCGCGCTGCTCCTCTTCGGGCAGGTCGGCCACGGCCGCAGCGGCGCTGATCGAGATCACGCCGGCCTTCACCGCCTCCACCACTTCGGGTGCAGCCTGGGCATGGATGCGCTCGATCATGCCGACCTGGCTGGTGCTCAGCTTGGCTTCGCGGGCCAGCTCAGCACGGCTGAGCTTCGGGGCCGGCTCCCACGGCGGGCTGTCTTCGCCGCCTTCGTCGGTGATGTCCGCGGTGCCGTCGCTCTCGCGCTGCAGCTGGGCCTGCTCGACCTGCTTGCGGGCGGCCAGGATGTCGCGCTTGCGCAGCGCCAGCACGCCGCGCTGGAAGTCGGACACGCTGCGACGGCCCAGGTGCTGCTCGATCATCCACAGGTGCACGTCTTCCATGCTCTGGAAGCGGGTGTTCTGTACGGTGTTGAAGGGCAGGCCATGCTTCTGGCAGATGCCGAAGCGGTTGTGGCCGTCGACCAGTACGTTGCCCCACAGCACCAGCGCGTCACGACAGCCCTCGGCCAGGATGCTGCGCTCCAGCGCGTCATGTTCGTCCGCAGTCAGCGGGTCGATATAGGCCTTGAGTTCTTCTTTGACGACGATATCCATGGGCACGGCAGCGAGCAGGAGCGGAACCGCCCATTGTACCCGCTCGCCGCCGCCGGCCAGGGCTCAGGCGGTGGCCCGGATCATCTCGCCCAGCGTGCCGGTGATCTGGTCGATCTGCGCCTTGTCCACGATCAGCGGGGGCGACAGCGCGATGATGTCACCGGTACAGCGCACCAGCAGCCCGCCGTCGTGGAAGCAGCGCCGATAGACCTCGTAGCCCCGGCTGCCCGGCGCATCGCGGCGAGGCGCCAGCTCGACCGCGCCGACCAGCCCGAAGTTGCGGATGTCGATCACGTTGGGCAGGCCCTGCAGCGCATGCAGCCGTTCCTGCCAGTATTCGCCCAGTTCGATGGCCCGCTCGAACAGGCGCTCCTCGGCGTAGACCTCCAGAGTGGCCAGCGCGGCCGCACAGGCCAGCGGGTGACCAGAATAGGTATAGCCGTGGAACAGCTCGATGGCCTGCGGTGGCGCCTGCATCAGCGTAGCGTGCACCGCATCGCTGGCCAGCACGCCGCCCAGCGGCACCGCGCCGTTGCTGACCGCCTTGGCGAAGGTCAGCAGGTCGGGGGTGACCCCGAAGCGCTGTGCGGCGAAGGGCATGCCGACCCTGCCGAAGCCGGTGATGACCTCATCGAACACCAGCAGGATGCCGTGGTGATCGCACAGCTCGCGCAGGCGCTGCAGGTAGCCCGGCGCCGGCAGGATGACCCCGGCGGACCCAGCGATGGGCTCGACGAAGACCGCCGCGATGGTCGAGGCGTCATGCAGCGCGATCAGCCGCTCCAGGTCGTCGGCCAGTTCAGCGCCCTGGCGCGGCAGGCCCCTGCTGAATGCATTGCGCTGCAGGTCCAGGGTGTGGCGCAGGTAGTCCACGCCGCCCAGCTGCAGGCCGAACGCCCTGCGGTTGTTGGGCAAGCCGCCTAGTGCCATGCCGCCGAAGCCGACGCCGTGGTAGGCCTTCTCGCGGCTGATGAAGCGCGTGCGCTGGCCTTCGCCGCGCTGGCGGTGGTAGGCCAGCACGATCTTCATCGCGGTATCCACCGCCTCCGAGCCGGAGCTTGTGAAGAACACATGGTTCAGGGGCGTTGGTGCCAATGCGGCCAGCCGCTGCGCCAGCGCGAATGCCGGCGGCGAGCCCATCTGGAAGGCAGGGGAGTAGTCGAGCGTGCGCGCCTGCTCGACGATGGCCTCGACGATGCGCGGCCGGGCGTGGCCGGCGTTGCAGCACCAGAGCCCGGCGGTGCCGTCGAGGATCTGGCGGCCATCGACATCCTCGTAGTGCATGCCCTCGGCGCGCGCCAGCACACGCGGTGCGGCCTTGAACTGGCGATTGGCGGTGAACGGCATCCAGTACGCGTCCAGGGATTCCGGGCGCTGGGTGACCAGGTCGTGCAGGTCGCTCGCGGAACGTTTCATGCCAGCTCCGTCGGGTCCGATGGGGGAAATGTAGCGCAGCCACGTCACGGTGAAGTCGCGGTCGCGCCGGTATAACCGGGGAAACTGTTCCGTGGAGCCCGACATGGCCGACTTTCCCCACCGCAGCCACTGGCAGGCGTTGTCGCAGCAGCTTTCGATGCCCGGCCAGGCCTTCATCGATGGCCGCTACACCGACGCCGCCAGCGGCGCCCGCTTCGACTGCATCAGCCCCATCGATGGCCGTGTGCTCGCGGCGGTCGCCGACTGCGATGCACAGGATGTGGAGCGCGCAGTGCTGGCGGCGCGGCGTGCCTTCGATGCGGGCCACTGGTCGCAGGCCAGCCCGGCGCATCGCAAGCGCGTGTTGCTGGCGCTGGCCGCGCTGGTGGAGAAGCACGCCGATGAGCTGGCGCTGCTGGAAACCCTGGATATGGGCAAGCCGGTGCGCGACGCACGCCGTATCGACCTGCCCAGCGTGGTGCGCTGCCTGGCCTGGACCGCCGAAGCGGTGGACAAGCTGTACGGGGAAATCGCGCCGACCGGCCCACACGAGCTGGGGCTGGTCACGCGCGAGCCTGCCGGCGTGGTGGCGGCGGTCGTGCCATGGAATTTCCCGTTGCTGATGGCCTGCTGGAAGATCGCGCCGGCACTGGCGATGGGCAATTCGGTGATCCTCAAGCCGTCCGAGCGTTCGCCACTGTCGGCGTTGCGGCTGGCGGCGCTGGCGGCCGAGGCGGGCCTGCCGGACGGAGTGCTGAACGTGCTGCCCGGCCATGGTGCGCGCGTGGGCGAGCCCTTGGCGCTGCACATGGATGTGGACGTGCTGGCCTTCACCGGTTCCACCGCCACCGGTGCGAAGCTGCTGGAGTATGCAGGACGGTCCAACCTCAAGCGGGTCTGGCTGGAATGCGGTGGCAAGAGCCCGCACGTAGTGTTCGCCGATGCTCCCGATCTGGACGCCGCCGCCAAGGCCGTGGCACAGGGCATCTTCTTCAACCAGGGTGAAGTCTGTACCGCTGGCTCGCGACTGCTTGTGCAACGCTCGATCCGCGAGGACTTCGTGCACCAGGTGATTGCCTATGGCCAGCACATGCAGCCCCGCCATCCACTGGAGGCCGATGCACCGATGGGTGCGCTGGTCGACGCCGCGCACGTGGACAAGGTGCTGGCCGATATCGCCCGTGCCGAAGGCGAGGGCGCTCGTCTGCTGATGGGGGGCCATCGGGCCGAGGTGGAGTCCGGCGACTGCTACGTGCAGCCCACGGTGTTCGACCAGGTGCGTCCGGACCACGCGTTGGCACGCGAGGAAGTGTTCGGGCCAGTGCTGGCCGTGCTTGGTTTCGACGACGAGGCCGAAGCGGTGCGCGTGGCCAATGACAGCCGCTATGGATTGGCGGCGGGCCTGTGGACGCGTGACCTGGGCCGCGCCCATCGTGTCGCACGCCAGCTGCGCGCCGGCAGCGTCTGGGTGAACGGCTGGGACGGTGGTGACATGACCGCCCCGTTCGGTGGCTACAAGCAGTCCGGCAACGGCCGGGACAAATCGCTGCATGCATTCGACAAGTACAGCGAGATCAAGGCCACCTGGATCCAGTTGTAACGACGCGCCCGCCGAGCGCTTTTCGTAGAGCCGAGCCCACGCTCGGCTGCTGTTTGCTCTTTGTAGAGTCGAGCCATGCTCGACTGCTCTTCGCGAAATGCAGCCGAGCATGGCTCGGCTCTACAAAATGCGAAAAGCCGTCGAGCAAGCTCGACGCCACAGTAATGCAACTACCGGCAACGCGCGCTCACCTGCAGCACCGCCGCACGCAGCATGTCGCGGTCGGCTTCTTCGACGGCGTTCTGGAAATAGTCCATGTCCTGCTTGCCCAGCTCGCACGGGTCGACGATGTAGCCCGGTGGCCACAAACCCAGCAGTTGCGCGACGCCATGCACGATCTGCTCGGGGGTCATCTGCCGACGGATCGGGAAGTAGTTGCGGCGCGCCGCGAATGCCGGGTGTATCTCGCGGCGACCAATAAGACGCGGAGCGACACCCGCAGCGCTGATGCCGTCACCACCGTCGATGCTGCCCGCAGGCAGACTCAGGATCAGTGGCGCCACCGCAGCCGCGTTTTCCGCGGCAGGCTGGGCGCTGTCTGCCTGCGCAACCGGGGCAGGGCGGGGCATCACCGATGCGGCCGGACGCGTCATCTGTGCGGAGGGCAAGGTGGGCTGCTTGGCTACCGGCGTCGGCAGTTCCGGTGGCAGCCAACGCAGCAAGATCCGTGGGCCGTCGTCGCTGCGCAGTTCGATCCGGCCGCTGTCCAGCAGCCACAGAGCAAGCCCGCCATGCACCAGCAGTACCACCAGCCACGCCGCCATCCGCGGCAGCTTCGGCGAATCGGACCACGACAGCGCGACTGCAGTCATCGGCAAAGCGTCCATGCAGGGACCGGTGGCGCAGCCTAGCGGGTGGCCCGAAAAATTCCGTTGGCATCGGTGTCGGCTGAAACCATCGCCCCGTGCGGCCATCGGCCCGTGGCAGAATCGGGCGATCCGCCGTTACCCGTGCTGCCGATGTCGACGATCACCGCTGCCGCGCCGTCCGTGAATTCCCCCCGTCGTGTCCTGCTGGCCAGCCTGATCGGCACCACCATCGAATTCTTCGATTTCTACATCTACGCCACGGCCGCCGTGCTGGTGTTCCCGCACCTGTTCTTCCCGGACAGCAGCGAGCAGGCGGCGCTGCTGCAGTCACTGGCAACGTTCGCGGTCGCGTTCATCGCGCGCCCGGTGGGCTCGGCAGTGTTCGGCCACTTCGGTGACCGTATCGGCCGCAAGGCCACGCTGGTGGCCGCGCTGCTGACCATGGGCCTGTCCACGGTGCTGATCGGCCTGTTGCCCACCCATGCACAGATTGGCCTGTGGGCCCCCGCGTTGCTGGCGCTGTGCCGCTTCGGCCAGGGCCTGGGGCTGGGTGGCGAGTGGGGCGGGGCGGTGCTGCTGGCCACTGAGAACGCTCCGCCGGGCAAGCGCGCCTGGTACGGCATGTTCCCGCAGCTGGGCGCGCCACTCGGCTTCCTGTTGTCGGCCGGCATCTTCCTGGTGTTGGGCCGTTGCCTGAGCCAGGGTGACTTCCTGCAGTGGGGCTGGCGCATTCCGTTCGTGGCCAGCGCGCTGCTGGTCGGCCTTGGCCTGTGGGTGCGCCTGAACATCCACGAGACACCCGATTTCAAGAAGGCACAGGAGCGCAAGGCGCCGGTGCGGCTGCCGATGTGGACGGTGCTGCGTGACCATCCGGTGCCGATGCTGCTGGGCACCCTGGGCGCGTTCGCCACCTTCGTGCTGTTCTACCTGATGACCGTGTTCAGCCTCGGCCATGGCACGGCGGTGCTGGGTTACAGCCGCGAGCAGTTCCTGCTGATGCAGATGGCCGGCATGCTGTTCTTCGCGCTGGGCATCCCGCTGTCGGCGCGCTATGGCGACCGCTGGGGGACGCGCCGCACCATGATCGTCGCCAGCGTGCTGATTGTCGGCTTCGGCGTGCTGTTCGCACCGCTGTTCCAGCCGCACAGCCCATGGCTGGTCACTGCGTTCCTGTGCCTGGGATTGTTCCTGATGGGGCTGACCTACGGCCCCTGTGGCACCTTCCTGGCCGAAATCTACCCGGTGGAAGTGCGCTACACAGGCGCCTCGCTGTCATTCAACCTGGCCGGCATTCTGGGTGCGGCGCCGGCGCCGTACCTGGCCACCTGGCTGGCGGAACGCTTCGGCCTGGTCGCGGTCGGCTACTACCTGTGCCTGACTGCGGCAGCTACCCTGTGCGCGCTGGTAGCACTGCACCGGCGCGCCCTGCGGCTCAACCAAAGAAGCGCTTGAGCGTGCGCCCCAGCCAGCCGCCACCCTGGTGTTCGCGGGCAAAGTGGTTCAGGTGCGCCTTGACCTGTTCGGCATAGGCCTGGTCATCGCCGCGGATGTGGTTGAACAGCCAGCGCGAGAGCATGGTGCGCAGCTCATCGCTGATGTCCTCGCCGGCCTGGAAGCGCATGCGGTATTCCGAGACGCGCTTGATGAAGACCTCGTGCACGCGCTTGTGCGCGGCACAGAACGGATAGCCCGCCTCCTCCATCAGCTCTTCTTCGAAGGCGAAGTGCGACAGGGTGTAGTCCACCACCTCGTCGATCACTTCACCCACCGCCGCACGCTGCATGCTGGCCTGTGCCACGTGCAGGTGGTTGAGCATCTCGATGATGCGGCGGTGTTGTTGGTCGATCACATCGATGCCGATGTTCAGATCGTCCTGCCAGACCAGTAGTGCCATCCCCCGGCTCCCCTTCATGCGTATGTCGGGGCCGACTGTAGAACTGCCGCGCGGGTGCGGCGTTGATCTGGATCAAGGCGGGCCGGTCAGGGCAGAGCAGGCTCGCGGGGGCGCAGCGGGCTGGCCACCGTGGTGCAGCTGACCCGGTTGCGGCCACCGGCCTTGGCCAGGTACAGCTGGCGGTCGGCCTCGGAGATCAGCCGGTGCAGCGCATCGCGCTGCGGGCGCAGGCAGCACAGGCCGATGCTCACGGTCATGCGCAGGGTAGCGCTGCCGATGTCCACTTCCAGCGCAGCGATGCGCTGGCGCAGTTCCTCGAAGTACAGCAGCGCCTCGTCCTGTTCCATGTCCGGCACCAGCAGGCAGAACTCCTCGCCACCGAAGCGTGCGATCAGGTCCTGGCTGCGTGCATGTGCGGCCACCGCGCCGGCCACCGAGCGCAGCGCATCATCGCCGGCCTCGTGGCCGTGGGTGTCGTTGATGTGCTTGAAGTGGTCGATGTCGATCATCGCCACCGCCACGCACTGGCCATGCAGCTGCAGCTGTGGCAGCTGGCGCTGGCTCTGTTCCAGGAAGAAGCGTCGGTTGGGCAGCCCGGTGAGGAAGTCGCGGGTGGCCAGATCCTGCAGAGTGCCGATCAGCTCCAGCTGGTCCACGTTCTGCGAGACGCGGCAGAAAAACTCCTCGCGCGAGAACGGCTTGCGCAGGAAGTCGTTCGCACCGTTCTTAAGGAAGCGTGGGATCAGCGAGGCATCGGTATTGCCGGAGATGCCGATCACCGCCACCTTGTCGCGCGAGCGCAGGGTACGCAGGCGGCGGGTGAACTCCACGCCCTGCATGCCGGGCATTTCCTGATCGACCACCGCCAGGCGGATTGCCGGATGCGCCTCGATGGCAGCCAGGCCCTCGTTGCCGTCGGCGGCTTCATGCACCTCATGGCCGTACATGCGCAGCAGGGCCGCAGCGTAGCCACGCGCAGACGGCGAATCGTCCACCACCAGCGCGGCGATGCGGCGGTTGCGTTCCAGCCGCTGCCCCAGCCACACCAGGTAATCGATGCTGCCGGGGGTGTTCTTCAGCACGTAATCGATGATCTGCTGCTGCAGCACGCGCTTGCGCAGGTCCTCGTCGTACACGCCGCTGACCACCACCGTTGGCAGGTCGCGCTTCAGGAAGAACTCGACCACCGCATCACGGTCGCCGTCGGCCAGCACCAGCCCGGTCAGCACCAGGAACCAGCCGCCACCTTCGCCGAGCAGGCGATCGGCCTCGGCGAGGGTGGAAGCGATCACCACCGGCAGTTCCAGACGCTGTTCGATGGCTTCGCGCAGCATGCCGGTGAACGCACGGGAATTTTCGACCAGCAGGATCCGCTGTGGCAGGGGATCGGCCAGGTCGCCATCGACGGCGGCCTGCGGCAGGACGGGCATGATGCGGTGGCTCACGAAGGAGGGCTCGGCACGGATAGCGGCGGTTTCGGGTGTAACTTTAGGACGAAAACGTCCGTGCTCGTCGTTTGGCCCATTGCTCAGATGGGAAGCGGTTAGTATCAGCTGGAGGTTCTCGATTTCAACTTCGACCTGGAGGTCACTGTGCGATTTTCATGTTTTGGTGCGGCTACTGGATTTCTGATGATTGCCGCTGCCCCGGCAATCGCGGGCGGTCCCTCGGATTTTCATGGAAAGCCATTGGCTACGGCTGGGTTGGGGCAGGCCAGTCCGGCTGCGGTCAATCTCAGCCAGGACCCCAGCTGGCAGCTGTATGGATTCCAGCGTGATGGCATTACCTATTTGCAGGTGAACGACCTCCTCGGAAACGTGCAGCTGATTATCGGCAACGCAGGGGGGACCTACTGGGTGCTGCCGGCAGGCAACAATGCGACCAAGGTTTCGCTGCCCCAGCAGAAGATCCAGATACCGGCAGGCGCCAGCCGCTCGCAGATCTACAGCGGCAGCGATTTTTCGCTGGTGCGTTATCGTAGTGGCGGCGAGGTCATCTGGTCGGTTGAAACACCGTAAAGACGTAGAAGTGCGCAGCGGTGTCGGGATATCCTGCGCCGCTGCGCTTGCCGCGATGAACGCGGCAGAGGGCGATTATTGTAGGGCCGGCCCTCTGGCGGACACCGGCAATCAGATCTGGGTCTGCGAGTTTCCCTGCCCGGAGGTGGTCACGTGATCCATAGCGTTGAACGATGCAATGCCGATGGCGGCGGAGTCACCCGTCTCCACCATCGCCATCCGTATCCGATTCCGATGGCACTGCACTGTTCCGCCATAGGCAATCGTGCGGCCAGCCAAGCGCTCGACCGTGGCGGTGACGGTTGACGGTGACAGGCTGCGGTATGAATCCAGCAGTGCGACCGTCATCAGGATGCCGCGGCGTCCTCCTCTCCTGCCGCAACGCACGCGGATGCTGATCTGACCGGATTCCCTGTTGATCAACAGCGAAACGGCATCGGTGAGGGCGCGATAGGCGGCCAGCTGCAGGCCGACACTGAGCTGACAGGGATCGCCGAGCAATCGAGGGCGCATCACGCGATGGCTCAGGTCCCAGGTTTCGCGTACGCCGCCGGCCTGCAGGGCGACGTAGAGCCCAAGATGTTCCAGTGCTGCGGGATAGACCATGCTGGTTTGTTCGCGGAACTGTCGCGAATGGACCGAAGCCATATGCAGGAGACTGTTCGCTATCGTGGGATGGCCATGCGCATTGAGCCAATTCACCACCTCGCTGAGCGAGGTGTCGATGCCGTCCCCCAGCTTCCTCAGGTGTCGCGCGCGCTCACGGAGATCAAGCTCGCTTGCCACCAGTGAATTGCGCGCGTGCTTGAGCGCATCCCTTTCACCCACTTCGCCCAATCGCGAACGGTGGTAGTAGTGGGTGATGCGCGACCCTAACACCAGCAGTGCAGCGCCGGTGACCGCCATGATCTGCTGGGTCGCGAACGCAGCTGGATCGAACGCACCCGTGTAGGGGCTTGGGGTGGTCAGGCCAATGATCAGGTTGAGCGACGGTACTCCGATCGCCGCACCTCGCCAGCCATACAGACAGGTGAGAACGACGACCGGCAGCGCCATCAGCAGCTGCATCGATGTCTTGGCGTTGGCTTCGTCCAAGGGCAGCTGTGCGGCATACAGGCCAATTATGGCCATCAGCGTCAGGGCAGCGAGTGCAGGCGGGGCGAAACCTGATGTCCAACGGGCGTTGCCGGTCCGGCGTGTCCACAGCAACGCAAGCGGTGCAAGGGTCAGTATGCCGATGAAGTCGCCAACGACCAGGCGCGCGATGCTCGCAAGCACCGGCATCTCCGGTGGTGTCGGCCACAGGAGATGTGCCAACATCAGATTGAGCGCCGTGACCACCAGTGCCGAAGCCGCCGCGACTGAAATCAGCCATGCATTCTTCGTGGTCACCATCATTTTCCGGTGCAGATGCACGATCAGCATCACTGCAGGCATCAGCAGTGCCGAACCAAGCACTATCCAGGCCAGTCCATACTTCTCGATCATTGGCACGCGCATCTGCGCAAAGTAGGCGTATTCGCCCAGCAGCAGGTACGGCCACCATCGAGGCGGGAACAACAGCACCGCAGCCACGCGGACGCCGGCGGGCAGGTAGAACTGGTCGAGCGACAACTGGCGAGACGCCCAGCATGCGATGGCGTACAACAGCGCAAGGACCAGCCCCGCCGGGCGGATACGCAACTTCAACTGCAGGCCTTCATTCCACCAGTTCAATCGCACATCTCCCTCTAGTACGTTCCCTGTCAGCATCCATTCGCCGCGGGACCCGGTTCTGAGGGACGGTATCGGCATGAAATAGATAATGCAATTGCCGATGCGATCTGCCGATCAAATGAGAATTCCGTCACGCCCTTCTGGATGAGTGCTCTTCACATGCTGTGGAGGTCCGGGAATTGCCAGTTCTTCGGAATCTCTCCGTGTCAGCTCACTGTTTCACCACAACGCATCCCGCAGCTTGTACCACGACATCGCTGCTACAAGCAGCGGCGTGCGCAGCAGCCGGCCGCCAGGGAAGGGGGCATGCCGCAGGCGCTGGAACACGTCCAGGCGCTCACGCTGGCCTGCAATGGCGGCGGCGATCACCTCACCGGCCAGCCCGGCGGCGGCCACCCCATGGCCGGAGAACCCCTGCGCGAAGTACAGATTGCCGTCCAGCCGGCCCCAATGCGGGGCGCGGTTGCGGGTAATGTCCACATAACCGCCCCAGACCTGCTCCAGTGGCACGTCGGCCAGCTGCGGGAACACCTGGTGCATGCGCCGCTGCATCACCCCGCGCAGGCCGGGTGGGGGCAGTGCTGAATAGCTGGCACGGCCACCAAACAGCAGGCGATGGTCGTGGCTGAGACGGAAGTAATCCAGTGCCCAGGCGGTGTCGGCCACGGCCATGTTGTTGCCGATCAGGGCGCGGGCGCGTTCGGCACCCAGTGGTGCGCTGGCGCCGATATAGGTGCCGACCGGCATGATCCGCCGTTCCAGCTCGGGCAGCAGGCCCTGCAACCAGGCGTTGCCGGCCACCACCAGATGCGCAGCGCGCACGCTTCCCTGCGTGGTATGCAGGGTGGGCTGCGGTCCGCGCTGCACGCGGGTCACTGCGGAGTTCTCATGGATCACCGCGCCGGCCGCACGCGCCGCATCGGCCAGTCCGCGGGCATAGGCCAGGGGCTGCAGATGCGCGCTGAGCGGATCGAACATCGCGGCGCGGTAGCGTGGGCTGTCCAGCTGTGCGCGCAGGGCATCACGGTCCCACCACTGCATGGGGTAGTCGTAGTGGCGTTGCAGATGCTCGCAGTTGGCCTGCAGGTCGCGCTCATGGCGTTCGCGGATGGCGACGCTGGCGTGGCCTTCCACCCAATGACAGTCAATGCCGTGCCGATCGATGCGTGCGCGCATCGCCTGCACCGCGTCGCGTGACCAGTCGAACAGGTGGCGCGCATCATCACGACCGAGCTGACGCTCCAGTTCGTCCACCTCGCAGCCATAGCCGACCAGCGCCTGGCCACCGTTGCGACCGGACGCGCCCCAGCCGATCCGCTGCGCGTCCAGCACCACCACGCGCTGGCCGCGCGTAGCCAGTTCCAGGGCTGCGGTCAGGCCGGTATAGCCGGCGCCCAGCACCGCGACATCGGCCTGCACATCCCCCCGCAACGAGGGCAGTGCGGGCGGTTCGGGCAGGCTGGCGGCGTACCAGCTGGGCGGGAAGGCGGCGCTCACCGCAGGCCTCGCGGGCGCAGTGCGGGAGGGGGGAGCGGGGGAGGACGATCAGCATTCACCCGCGTAGTTTCGCCGATGCGTGACAGCCATGGTGTGACGGCGACGACTTGCCGCCTTCGCCGGGCGACGGGTAACGTGTCGGCACGTCAAGGAGTTTTTCCATGCGCCGCCTGCCCTGGGTGGGCCTGCCCACCGACAGTACCGTGCTCGGCCATCACCGCTTCGCGGCGGCCGGCGAGAAGTACGTGCACGCGCTGGCCGAGGCCGCCGAAGTGACCCCGGTGGTACTGCCGAGCCTGCAGCCTCCTTTGCCGGTTGGCGACTGGCTGCAGGGGCTTGATGGCCTGCTGTTGACCGGCGCGGTCAGCAACATCGAACCGCAGCACTACGAGGGCGGTCGCAGCTGGCCGGGCAATCTGCATGACCCGGCCCGTGATGCCAATGCGTTCGCGTTGCTGCGTGAGGCTTTGGCGCAGGATCTTCCGGTACTGGCGATCTGCCGCGGCTTCCAGGAACTGAACGTCGCGCTGGGTGGCAGCCTGCATCCGCAGGTACACGCGGTGCCTGGCCTGGCTGACCATCGCGAAGACCCGCAGGCGCCGGTGGAGGTGCAGTACGGACCGGCCCACGCGGTTACCCTGGTTGCCGATGGCTGGCTGGCGCAGTGGCACGGCAGCGACCGGGCGCAGGTCAATTCGGTGCACGGGCAGGGCATTGCCCGCCTCGCGCAGGGCCTGCAGGTCGAGGCCGTGGCCGACGATGGGCTGGTCGAAGCGGCACGCAGCCTGCACCATCGTTTCGTGCTCGGCGTACAGTGGCACCCGGAGTGGCGTGTCATGCAGGCGCCGTTCTATCACGCTATTTTCCGTGCGTTCGGCCAGGCTTGCCGGCAGCACCAACAGAACCGACTGGATTCCCGATGAGTTCCCGAACGCGCCCGCGCAAGACGGCCACGCCCCCCGCACCGCAGGAAAGCACGCTGCTGCGCTGGCTGAAGGAGCGGCGCATCACCGAGGTGGAATGCCTGGTGCCGGACATCACCGGCAACGCGCGCGGCAAGATCATTCCCGCCGACAAGTTCTCGCACGACTACGGCACGCGCCTGCCTGAGGGCATCTTCGCCACCACCGTCACCGGCGAGTTCCCTGACGATTACTACGAGCTGACCTCGCCGTCCGACTCGGACATGATGCTGCGCCCCGATCCGGACACGGTGCGCATGGTGCCGTGGGCGGCCGACGCCACCGCGCAGGTCATCCACGATTGCTACACCAAGAGCGGTGAGCCGCACGAGCTGGCGCCACGCAACGTACTGCGCCGCGTGCTGGCGGCCTACGCCGAGCTGGGCCTGCGCCCGGTGGTGGCGCCGGAGCTTGAGTTCTTCCTGGTGCAGAAGAACACCGACCCGGACTTCCCGCTGTTGCCACCGGCCGGCCGCTCCGGGCGCCCGGAAACCGCGCGGCAGTCGTACTCGATCGATGCGGTCAACGAATTCGACCCGATCCTCGACCTGATGTACGACTACGCCGATGCGATGAAGCTGGATGTGGACACGCTGATCCACGAATCCGGTGCGGCGCAGCTGGAGGTCAACTTCACCCATGCCGATGCGATGGACCTGGCCGACCAGGTGTTCCTGTTCAAGCGCACCATGCGCGAGGCGGCGATGCGCCACGGCGTGTATGCCACCTTCCTGGCCAAGCCGATGGAGAACGAGCCGGGCAGTGCCATGCACATCCACCAGAGCCTGGTGCGGATGAGTGACGGCAGCAACGTTTTTGCCGGTGATTCCGATGCCGAGGGCGCGTTCAGCCCAGTGTTCGGCCATTACCTGGGTGGCCTGCAGAAGTACGCGCCGCAGGCGATGGCGTTCTTCGCGCCGAACGTGAACTCCTACCGCCGCCTGGTGTTCGGCGAGGTCTCGCCGAGCAATGTGCACTGGGGCTTCGACAACCGTACCTGCGGGCTGCGCGTGCCGCTGGATACGCCGGAAAACATGCGCGTGGAGAGCCGTTTCGCCGGCTCCGACGCCAACCCGTACCTGGCAATGGCGGCGACCCTGGCCTGCGGCCTGCTCGGCATCCGCGAGCGGCTGGCGCCGGACGCGCCGGTGACCGGCAGCGCGAAGGAACTGGGCTACAACCTGCCGCGCTCGCTGGGCGAGGCGCTGGACGGGCTGGAGCAGTGCAGCGAGCTCCAGGCCCTGCTGGGCGAGCGTTTCTGCCGCGCCTACATCTCGGTCAAGCGCAAGGAATACGAGACCTTTTTCCGCGTCATCAGCTCGTGGGAGCGCGAGTTCCTGCTGCTGAACGTCTGAGCATCCGGAATAGAAAAATCCGCCGCCGGGGGGTAGGCTGGCACCCGTCGCCGGCACCACCGGCCCCCCTTCCCGCATTCTGGAGCACCCGATGAAGCTGCGTATCCTCACGCTCGGCCTGGCCTCCGCCATGCTTGCCGCCTGTGGCGGTGGCAACGGCGGCGCGCAGGACAGCCAGGTCCTGAACGTCTACAACTACAGCGATTACATCGCCGAGGACACCATTCCGACCTTCGAGAAGGAGAGCGGGATCAAGGTGACCTACGATGTGTTCGACAGCGATGAGATGGTCGAGACCAAGCTGCTGGCCGGCAACAGCGGCTACGACGTGGTGGTGCCGACGCTGAACTTCTTCGGCCGCCAGATCCAGGCCGGCGTGTTCCTGCCGCTGGACAAGAGCAAGATCCCGAACCTGGCCAACCTCGATCCGGCGGTGATGAAGCGCATCGCCACCCAGGATCCGGGCAACCAGTACGGCGTGCCGTACATGATCGGCACCACCGGCATCGGCTACAACGTGGACATGCTGAAGCAGCGTTTCGGTGGCAGCACCGACATCGCCAACAGCTGGGACCTGGTGTTCAAGCCGGAGAACATCAGCAAGATGAAGGACTGCGGCGTGACCATCCTGGACACGCCGGCCGACATGATCCCGATCGCGCTGCATTACCTGGGCCTGGACCCGCACAGCGGCGACCCGGCCGAACTGCAGAAGGCGGCCGACCTGCTGAAGTCGATCCGCCCTTACGTGCAGAATTTCCACTCCTCGCAGTACGTGGGTTCGCTGGCCAATGGCGGCACCTGCCTGGTGGTCGGCTGGTCGGGTGACATCATCCAGGCCCGCGACCGCGCCGAGGAAGCCAGCAATGGCGTGCACGTGGCTTATTCGATCCCGAAGGAAGGCGCCCCGCAGTGGTTCGACATGCTGGCGATCCCAAAGGACGCCAAGCATCCGGAAGCGGCGTACAGGTTCATCAACTACCTGCTGGAACCGAAGGTCGCTGCGGCCAACACCAACTTCATCCACTACGCCAACCCGATCCCGACCGCGACGCCGCTGGTGGACGAGGCGATCCGCACCGACCCGACCATCTATCCGCCGGCGGATGTTGCCGAGAAGATGTTCACCTACTCGATCAACACGCCGGAGACCGACAAGCTCTACACCCGGCTGTGGACCGAGGTAAAGACCGGCCGCTGAGCCGGTCTGGCGCCGTCGGGCCTTGCCCGGCGGCTCCCTTAACCTGCGCCGAAGCCGGTACTCCCGCTTCGGCCAAGGTGCTGCAGGATGGCCGGCAGCAGGTCGCGTGCGTCGCGGCCGCCGTTGCACAGGAACGACGAACTCATCCGCTGCAGGTTGTGCATGCCGATGAAGAACAGCCCCGGCTGCGGGGAAACACCGAAGTCGCCAAGCGGATAGCCGTGTGCATCCAGCACGCCCTGCACGTCGAGCCAGGGCCATTCGGCGACGAAACCGGTGGCCAGCACCACCGAGCGGATGCCTGCGGCCTGCAGATCCAGTTCGCACGGAGACGGTTCCGGCTCCCAGTGCAGGTAGACCTCTTCGGGAATGTAGCGGGCATCGTCGGTGCGCGGTTCGGGCCGCGTGGCGTAGTACGCGCTGGCCAGCGAATCGAGATAGGCATATTCGGCCCGCGTCGCCTCGATCGCGGTGTGCAGCTGCGGGCGGACATCGGCGAAGCGGGCGGTGTTTCCGCTGAATTCCTGCAACCGGCCCAGCAACCTGATGCCTGCGCGGTGCATCGCCAACAGGCTGATCGAACTGCCCAGGCCGGCGCTTCCCTTGCCGGATATCAGCGGGAACTCCGCAGTGCGGGCCTTGCGCAGCGCGTCCGGCCCACCCGCCAGTACTCCCGCCGATTCGCTCACGTGCTGGTGGATGCGCCCGGCCATGTCCCACCAGGTCATCGAGTCCTTGCCGCGCAGCCGGCGGGTGTGCGAATGCCGCTGGGCCAGTGACCAGTACACGCTGCGACCACCGTCGCGCAGGTCCTGGGCGATCTGCGCGCCGGACTGGCCGCCGCCGATGACCAGCACCGCGCCCTCGGGTAGCTGGCCGGGACTTCGGTAGTCGCTGGAGTGCAACACGGTGAGGCCTGGTGCGGGCGCGAAGGGGGCCCGGGGCAACCGCGCCCGGCGGTATTCACCGGTGGCGACCACCACCGCCTGGGCATGGATCAGCCCCCGGCTGCTGTCGATGGCATAACCCCCGGACTCGGGCCCGACCCGATGGACCACGCACCCCTCGCTGATCGGCAATGCGCGCTCGTCGGCATAGTCGCGCAGCCGTCGGATCACTTCCGGGGCCCCCATGAACCCTTCCGGGTCATCCCCGGCATAGGCATGGCCATGAAGGGCCATGGTCGCGTTGGCGGTGTTGGTCTGGAACGAATCCCAGCGCCGCCGCCAGCTGGAGCCCACGGTTTCGGCCTCCAGCACGCGATGCTCGACGCCGGCCTCCTGCAGGAGTGCGCTGAGCGACAACCCGGCCTGGCCGGCGCCGATGATGACCAGCGGCAGCCTCGCAGGCAGGGAACTCGGCAAGCGGGGCGGGAAAGGGGAGGGGCTGTCCGGGGAAATCACCAGGGTCGGTCCATGCAAGGCCTAGATCCGGGGCATTGCGCGGGGAATGTCCCGGGCTTTCAATGGATCACGCTCTGAAAAATGTTGCAGATCGGGCCGCCGCCCGTGGTGCCTGGCCGGGACAGCCGTCCGGGCGTCGAGGAGAGCCCGGGCCTTCCGGAGGACAGGCCACCATGGCGGGGGAAAACCGACACTGCTCTAGCCCCCGAGGCCGGCCAACGGCCGCTTCCGCCTGCCTCCGTCATATCCCCTGCAGCCCCCGGCCGTTAGAATGGTGGCCGCTGTCCACCGCCCGCTCCCGGAGCCCCCATGCCCGTTGAAGCCCAGCCGGTAGCCGCCGTCGTCGACACGACCGGTGCGCCCGGCTATCTCTCCATTCGTGATTTGCGCAAGGAATTCGACGGTTTCGTCGCCGTCGACGACGTCAACCTGGACGTGCGCAAGGGCGAGATCTTTGCCCTGCTCGGTGGCTCCGGCAGCGGCAAATCGACCCTGCTGCGCTGCCTGGGCGGCTTCGAGACGCCCACCAAGGGCAGCATCACCGTCGATGGCCAGCGCCTGGACGCGCTGCCGCCGTACCAGCGGCCGGTCAACATGATGTTCCAGTCCTATGCGCTGTTCCCGCACATGACGGTCGAACAGAACATTGCGTTCGGCCTGAAGCAGGATGGTTTGGGCAAGGACGCGATCGGCAAGCGCGTCGGCGAGATGCTCGACCTGGTGCAGATGGGCCACCTGGGCAAGCGCAAGCCGCACCAGCTCTCCGGCGGCCAGCAGCAGCGCGTGGCGCTGGCGCGGTCGCTGGCAAAGGGGCCGAAGCTGCTGCTGCTGGACGAGCCGATGGGCGCGCTGGACAAGAAGCTGCGCTCGCAGATGCAGCTGGAACTGGTCAGCATCATCGAATCGTCGGGCGTGACCTGCGTGATGGTCACCCACGACCAGGAAGAAGCGATGACCATGGCCACCCGCATCGCGGTGATGGATGCTGGCTGGATCCAGCAGGTCGGCAAGCCGGACGAGGTCTACGAGCAGCCGGCCAACCGCTTCGTCGCCGAGTTCATCGGTTCGGTCAACCTGTTCGACGGGGTGATCGACGAGGACCTGCCCGAGTATGTCACCGTGCGCTCGCCGCTGTTCCCGGCACCGATCTACATCGCCCATGGCATCACCTGTTACGAAGGGCAGCCGGTCGCGTTCGCGCTGCGCCCGGAGAAGGTGATGATCGGCAAGGACGAGCCGGAAGGGCACACCAACAAAGCGCAGGGCGTGATCGAGGACATCGCCTATTTCGGTAGCCATTCGGTCTACCACGTGCGCCTGCCCAGCGGCGCCAAGGTGCTGGCCAATTTCGCCAATTCGCAGCGCTGGGCCAGCGATGGCCTGACCTGGGGCGACAGCGTGTGGGTGCACTGGCGCGACAACGACGGCGTGGTGCTGACCTCATGAGCGTCGCCGGCCTGAAGCGCTGGCTGCCGGGGCTGCGTGCCACGGTGATCGGCATTCCGTACCTGTGGCTGCTGCTGTTCTTCGCAGTGCCGTTCCTGATCGTGCTGATGATCAGCTTCTCGCTCAGCCGGGTCGGCTCGCCGCCGTATACCTGGCTGCTGCAGTACGCCGACGGCGGTTTCTCGCTGAAGCTGAACCTGGAAAACTACCTGGCGCTGTTCCGCGATTCGATCTATGCCCAGGCGTTCCTGAGCTCGATCAGGATCGCGGCGATCTCCACCTTCTTCACCCTGCTGATCGGCTATCCGATGGCCTATGCCATCGCGCGCCTGTCGCCCGCCGCTCGCAACGTGGCGATGATGCTGGTGGTGCTGCCTTCGTGGACCTCGTTCCTGATCCGCGTGTATGCGTGGAAGGCGATCCTGGACCGCAATGGCCTGCTCGACCAGTTCCTGCAGTTCACCGGCCTGCAGACGCTGATGACGTCGATGGGCCTGCCGAAACTGCAGCTGATCGACACCCCGACCGCCGCCTACATCGGCATCGTCTACTGCTATCTGCCGTTCATGGTGCTGCCGCTGTACGCCAACCTGGTCAAGCATGACCACCGCCTGCTGGAAGCGGCCTACGACCTCGGTGCCAAGCCGTGGCAGGCGTTCCTGCGCATCACGTTGCCGTTGTCGAAGGCGGGCATCATCGCCGGCTGCATGCTGGTGATGATCCCGGCGGTGGGTGAATTCGTGATCCCGGAAATGCTTGGTGGTTCGGAGACACTGATGGTCGGCCGCCAGCTGTGGAACGAGTTCTTCAACAACCGCAATTGGCCAGGCGCCTCGGCGATGGCGGTGGCGATGATCCTGTTGCTGCTGGTGCCGATCCTGCTTTTCAACCGTTCCCAGCAGCGCCTGCTGGAAGGGAAGCAGGCATGAGTCCGCGCACCGCCAAGGGCCTGGGGCTGGGCGTGCTGCTGCTGGGCTTCGCCTTCCTGTACCTGCCGATCCTGCTGTTGATGTTCTATTCGTTCAACAGCTCGCGGCTGGCGATGGTCTGGGCCGGGTTTTCCACCCGCGCCTACAGTGACCTGTTCGCCGACCGCGCGCTGATGGAGGCGATGTGGACCAGCCTGGTGGTGGCGTTCTGGACCGCCTGTACCGCCACCGTGCTGGGCACGCTGGCGGCGATGGTGATGACCCGTTTCAAGCGCTTCCGCGGCAAGCCACTGTTCGGGGCGCTGGTCACCGCGCCGCTGGTAATGCCGGACGTGATCCTGGGCTTCTCGCTGATGGCGCTGCTGGCATCGATGGGCGCGATTCCCGGCTTCCCGGCGCGTGGCCTGGCCACCATCTGGATCGCGCACGTGACCTTCACCCTCTGCTTCGTCACCGTGGTGGTGTCCTCGCGCCTGCAGGAAATGGACCTGTCGCTGGAAGAAGCGGCGATGGACCTGGGCGCCAGCCGGTTGACCGTGTTCACCCGCATCACCCTGCCGATCATCGCGCCGGCGCTGGTGGCGGGTTGGCTGCTGGCCTTCACCCTGTCGCTGGATGACGTGGTCGTGGCCAGCTTCGTGGCCACGCCGGGCTCGACCACGCTGCCGATGAAGGTGTTCGCCTCGGTGCGCATGGGCATCAGCCCGAAGATCAACGCATTGGCCACGCTGCTGGTGTCGGCAGTGTCGATCGCTGCGGTGATCGGCTGGTACGTCAATGCCCGCGCCGAGAAACGGCGCCAGCGCGACCTGCAGCTGGCGCGGCAGGACAACGGCTGAGCACACGGTCCGTCGACAGCGCCGGCAACACCCGGCTCACGGACAGCGGCGCACAATGGGGGTCTTCCAGATGGAGATCCCCCATGACCGTCGAGATCATCGACCCGGCCAACGGCCAGGTGACCTACCGCCATGAACTGATGGGCGCTGCCGACATCGAGCAGCGCCTGCAGGCCGCCGCCGATGCCTTCCCCGGCTGGGCCGAGCGTTCACTGCAGGAACGCGGCGCGATCCTGCGCCAGATCGCCGCGCAGCTGCGCGCGCGCCGCGACGATCTGCAGCAGGCGATGACCCATGAGATGGGCAAGCTCAAGGCCGAGGCGCTGGCCGAGGTCGACAAGTGCGCTGCCGCCTGCGAGTACTACGCCGACCACGCCGCCGACTATCTCAAGCCGCAGCTGATCGACACCGAAGCCCAGCGCAGCTACGTGCGTTACGAGCCGATCGGCTGCGTGTTCGCGGTGATGCCGTGGAATTTCCCGATCTGGCAGGTGTTCCGTTTCCTCGCCCCGGCGTTCATGGCTGGCAACGTCGCCCTGCTCAAGCACGCCAGCAACGTGCCGCAGTGCGCCGACCTGATCCTGGCGGTGTGCCGTGACGGCGGCCTGCCTGATGGCGTGTTCGACGTGCTGCACATCGACAACGACCAGGCCGCCGACGTGCTGCGCGACGCACGGGTGAAGGCGGTGACGCTGACCGGCAGCGAGCGGGCAGGGCGCTCGATCGCCTCCAATGCCGGCAGCCAGCTGAAGAAGTCGGTGATGGAGCTGGGTGGCAGCGATGCCTTCGTGGTGCTCGACGATGCCGACCTCGACAAGACCGTGGCCGCAGCGGTGAAGTCGCGCTTCGACAACAGCGGCCAGACCTGCATCGCGGCCAAGCGCTTCATCGTGGTCGAGGCGGTGGCCGATGAGTTCACCCGTCGCTTTGTGCAGGCGGCGGGCGAGCGCCAGTACGGCGATCCCGATAAGCCGGGCACCACGCTGGCACCGATGGCTCGCGCCGACCTGCGTGACGAACTGCACAAGCAGGTGCAGGCCAGCGTGGCCAAGGGCGCGCGGGTGCTGATCGGTGGTGAGCCGATAGCCGGCACCCATGCCGGCTATCCGGCCACGGTGCTCGACCAGGCCGGCCCGGGCATGCCGGCGTATGACGAGGAGCTGTTCGGGCCGGTGGCCGCGGTGATCCGGGTCAAGGATGAGGCCGAGGCACTGCGCGTGGCCAACGACACCCGCTTCGGCCTGGGCGGCAGCGTGTGGACCGGCGATCCGGTACGCGGCGAGCGCTTCGCGCAGCGCATGGAATGCGGTGCGGCGTTCGTCAACGCCATCGTCAAGAGCGACGCGCGGCTGCCGTTCGGCGGCAGCAAGCAGTCAGGCTTTGGTCGGGAGCTGGCTGACCATGGCATCCATGAGTTCATGAACATCAAGACCGTCTACGTGGCTTGATCCCGAACGGTAGTGCCGGCCGCTGGCCTGCATTGCCCTGATTGCCGGCCAGCGGCCGGCACTACCAGAAGCGGGTCACGTGCCACCACCAACGGTCGGGGCCTGCTGATTCGGTGGCTATCGACCGTTGGTCGATGCGCTACAGCCAGCCCGAGCGCTTGAACAGCCGGTACAGCCCTACGCAGACGCCGCCCACGCCAACGATCATCAGTGGGTAGGCCCACGGTTGGCTCAGCTCCGGCATGTGGCTGAAGTTCATGCCGTACCAGCTGGTGATCAGCGTCGGCGCCGCCAAGAGTGCGGCCCACGCACCCAGCCGCTTGACCGTCTCGCCCTGCGCCAGTGTCACCAGCGAGAGGTTCACGCTCAGCGCGGTGCCCAGCATCTCACGCAGGGTGTCGATCACATCGCTGATGCGCACCGCATGGTCATGCACGTCACGCACGTACAGCTTCACTTCGTCCGGGATCAGTTCGCCCTGGTAGCGGCGCAGCTGCGCAAGCACGTCCTGCAGTGGCGCCACTGCCATGCGCATCTTGTTCAGTTCGCGCTTGAGCTCGTACAGGCGCACCACGGTGCTGCGCTTGTAATTCTCGGCGAAGATGTCCTTCTCCAGCAGGTCCAGGGTATCGCGGAAGCGGTGCACGATCGGCAGGTAGTTGTCGACCACGAAGTCGGTCACCGCATACAGGCAGTACGACGGGCCCATTTTCAGCAGCTGCGGCTCGCGCTCGACGCGTGCGCGCACTGGCGCGTAGGACAGCGAGGCGCCGTGGCGCACCGTCACCAGGAAGCGCGGGCCGAGGAAGGCATGGGTTTCGCCATACTGGATGCGCTCGTCGACCATCTGCGCGGTGGTCACCACCACGAACAGCGAATTGCCGTAGGTCTCGACCTTGGGCCGCTGGTGTGCGTTGCGCGCGTCTTCGATGGCCAGGTCATGCAGGCAGAATTCTTCCTGCAGTTTCAGCAGCACATCGTCGTTGGGATCGTACAGGCCGACCCACACGAAGCCATTGCCACTGGCGATGACATCGCTGATGGCGTCCAGGCTGATGTCGTGGCGCTTGCCCTCGTCATCGTAGTGGACGCAGTTGATGACGCAGGTAGGGTTGGCCGAAGCCGGGGCGGAAGCGGAGGCGGGCAATGACATGCCCGCCATCGTGCGTCAGGGCCGTGTTTCGGACAAGTGAGGACGGCGCCCCAGCACCCACGCCAGGGCCGCGTGCACCGGCAGCAGCAGCACGATCCACTGCACGTTGTACTGGGCCTGCAGGCTCAGCCAGTGCAGCACCAGTGCGGCCACCGCCTGTACCGCCAGCAGCCACAACATGATGCTGAACATGCGCCCCGGCAGGCGCCGGCGCAGCAGCGCGATCGCACCGGGCAGCAGCAGCACGGCCAGCGGCGAAAGCAGCAGCAGGTTGCGGTTTGCCCACGCGGCGTAGTGGATGCTGAAGCCCCACAGGAACACCAGCACGCCACCCAACAGAGCGCACAGCAGCCAGAACGGCAGTGCCAGCCCGGCCAGCAGGCGCGGGCGGTTGCGCAACGCCAGCACGCCAGCAGCGATCACCAGGCCGCACAGCAGCCACGGCCACCAGCGGCGTGCGAACTCCTTCGGCTCCGGATCGATGCGGTGCGGCAACAGTTCCTGTTCGGACTGCACCAGCGGCCGGCCATCGCTGTTGCGTGCCTGGCGCAAGGCATCGGCCAGGCGCATCGGGACGAACGCTTCCTGCCAGCGCGACAGCGGCTGGTCGGCGAACGGCCCCAGGCCCACATCGAAGCCCAGCCACATCCATGGTGCCGGCGAGGCCAGACGGACCGATTCACTGCGATAGGTGTTGCCACGCGAGCGCCCCGACAGCTGCGACTGCAGGCCACCACCCAACGCCTTGTCGAGGGTGTCGCGCACCATCGTGGCGCAATTGGCGGTGTAATAGTCGTAGTGGTAGCGCGCGTTTTCCGGCTTGGCCCGCTCGGCAAGGTCAGCGGCCAGCGCACGCGCCTGGTCCGGGCGCAGGTCCAGCCATTGCACGCTGGCACCGCGGCCGGTCTCGTCGTAGTACGACAGGTCCTGCTGCAGCGGCAGCGCCACCAGGTAATACATCATGTCGCCACGTGCGAAGCGACTGATGAAATCGTCCTCGGAGGGGTCGAAGTAGCCGAAGTTGTACGAGGTTGCGTCTCCGCTGAGCGGATCGACCACCACGATGGCGTCATGGCCGAAGCGTTCGAAGAACACCGTGCCCGGCTGCATGGTCACCACGCCGATGCGCGGAGCAGGGGCTTCAGCGCTGGCCGCGGGCAGGGCAGGTGTGGCCGGCGCCGGCTGCGCGAAGGCGGCCAGCGGCAGGGCCATGGCCAGCACGTAGAGTGCCAGCCACACCATAAGGATCAGGCCGCGGCGCTTCAAGCGTCGTCCTGCGCGTCCGGCGGCAGCACGGTCACGTGGAAGGCCTGTACCCGGCGCGCATCGGCGCGGGCCACGCGGAACATGAAGCGGTCCAGCGCCAGCTCGTCACCGACTTCCGGCAGGTGGCCCACGGCCTCGGTGACCAGGCCGCCGATGGTGTCGTAGTCCTCGTCGGAGAACGTCGCGCCGAAACGCTCGTTGAAGTCGCCGATCGGGGTCAGCGCGTCGACCACGTACTGGCCGTCGGACTGGATCGCGATCTGCGCTGACGGATCCTCGGCCTCGTCATGCTCGTCGTCGATCTCGCCGACGATCTGTTCCAGCACGTCCTCGATGGTGACCAGGCCGGCGACACCGCCGTACTCGTCCACCACGATGGCCATGTGGTTGCGCGACAGGCGGAACTCCTTCAGCAGCACGTTGAGCTTCTTCGCCTCCGGAATCAGCACTGCCGGGCGCAGCAGCTCGCGTACGTTGGCCGGGCCGTTGTCGGCGACCACGCCGCGCAGCAGGTCCTTGGCCAGCAGGATGCCAAGGATGTCGTCCTTGTTCTCGCCGTGTACCGGGAAGCGTGAATGGCCGGATTCGACCACCTGCTTCATCAGTTCCAGGAAGGGCGCTTCAACCGGCAGCGAGACCATCTGCGAGCGCGAGATCATCACGTCGCCCACGGTCAGCTCGGCCACCGAAATGGCGCCTTCCATCATCTTCAGGGTATCGGCGGCGATCAGACCCTCTTCCTGCGCGGTGTGCAGGACAGCGACCAGCTCGTCGCGGGTATGGGGTTCGCCGGAGAAGGCGGAGGTCAGGCGTTCAAGCCAGCCGCGCTTCTTTTCACTGTGCTCCGCAGGGGAGCTACTACTGTCGTCTTCTGACATCTCTGGAAAAAAGGCACCCGGCAGGCCGGGCGTTGACCCAAGTCTAGCAGGATGTGACGGCCTGTCAGTGACTGCCGGTGGCCGGGGCAGGGGCGGTCGGGGCCGGCTCCTCTTCGGGCAGGTCCAGGCTGTAGGTGCAGCCGGCCAGGGTCTTGCCCGGGTGGGAGGCTACGGTGGAGACGCTGAGGATGATCGACTCGATCTGGGCCTCGCCGGTCTTCGGGTCGGTCACGTCGCGGCTGACCAGCTCGCGGCCGGCCATGAACTTGCCGTCCTGGTCGTAGCCGGTCTCCAATTCCAGCCGTTTGGCCAGCGGGCGTGGGTCGGCCTGGTCGAGGACGGCCATGACGCTGGCGCCGGCCACCGCCACCCGATCGGTCTGTTGGCCGAAGACGGTGATCGGGCTGGCCAGCCGGAACTCGCTCATGAACTGGTTGCCCTGCGGCAGCGGCTGCAGGCCCTGGGCCACGGCCTTCAGCGGATCGGCCAGCAGCGGCGCCAGCGCGGCCTGCTCGGCCACGCCCTGGCGGCATTCGATCAGGGCCGGCAGGTCGACGCTGGAAGCGAAGGCGGATGGGACCGCAAGGGCACACAGCAGGGGCAGGCAGCAGCGCAGTGACACGGGCGGTTTCCGCAGGCGAAGGGCACCCATCATAGCTCCGGTGAGCGCCTGAACAGCCCGCTGAGAAGGCGCAGGAAACCGGTCATCGCCCGCCGCACGACCATCAGTGAGAGGGTAAACACGACCGCGAGCATGGTGATCTGCATCGATTGCCCCGCGATGCGCACCACCGCCGGCCACAGGCCCGGGCTGGTCAGCCAGGGCAACATTTCCGATGCGGCTGTCCTGGCCACTTTCACGTAGATCACGGCCAGCACGAACAGCACCAGCAACGAGGTGCGGCTGGCATGGAAGAACGGAAGCGCGTTGACCGGCCTGCCAAGCCGCTGCTGCAGCAGCGTTCGCCACAGCACCGGCAGGGTCAAGGCACCGACCAGTATCAGCACCATCGACGTTTCCCACAGCCCGGGCAGGTGGACGGGTTCTGCTCTACCCGTGAGGTGCGGGCCGATCATGCCGGTCGCCAGCCCGGCCAGCAGGCACAAGGGCGAGAGCAGGGCCAGGCTGCGCAGCAGCCAGTGCCTGCCGCTGGGGTCGCGGGCGCTGATGCGGCGCACGGTGTACGCGCCCAGCACCAGCAGGCCTGCGAACAGGCCCGCACTCATTGCAATCGCCGTGAAGCTGTTTCCCGAGGTCATCCTTGGTTTCCTTGTGCCGCCATGCCAGGCGGCAAACAATTGCGCAGCGCGCGGACCGGCACCTGCAGCCCGGCTGGGTCAGGGCGATCGGCGCTGCGATGCCGCTGGGTACCAGCGCAGCCTGACCGGGTAGCCCAGCAGCGCCTGCAGGTGGTCGCGCACGGTCGCCGCCGTTGCGCGCGCGCCAGCGGTATCCCGGAGTTCCAGCTCCAGTTCACCGGTCATGACGTCCAGGCCATAGCCGGTCAGACCGGGCAGCTGCGGGATGAACCAGCCCTGCTGCGCCTGAAGACGGCGCTGCATCTCCGCTTCGGTCATTGAAGCGCCGATGATATAGCGCACGCGTTGCGGGCCGTCCGCCCCTGGATGGGTCTCATCCGCCTCGGAGGCTGGGCCAGTCAATCGCACGACGACGGTCCAACCCGTCGCATTGTCCACCCACATGCCGGCCAGGCGTGCCGCGTGGCGCGCCCTCAAGCGTTCCATCAATGCGTGCTGCTGCGCCTCGGCGACCGCCTGGCGGGCCGTCTGTTGGCTGACGTCAAAGAAGGCCTGCACCTCGGCGACTTTGGCGGCAATGTCGGCCGCGCTGTCGCTGGCCGGGAACGGCGACGGTCGTTCCCGGTCGGGGTCGATGCCCGGGGCAGTGGTTACCTGCAGAAGAGCGGCGATGAGTGCGGGCAACAGCGCGATGGGGTTGTCCTCCGTGATGAACCCGGTGTGCGTGGTCGTCAGCGCTCGCCGGCGTAGGGATCGGCGATGCCGATCTCGGCCAGGATGTCGCGCTCCAGCTGTTCCATCGCCTCGGCTTCCTTGTCGTCCTCGTGGTCCCAGCCAAGCAGGTGCAGCACGCCGTGCACGGTCAGGTGCGCGTAATGGGCGTTGAGCGCCTTGCCCTGTTCGTCGGCTTCGCGGGCCACCACCGGTGCGCAGATCACCAGGTCGCCGAGCAGTGGAAACTTGACGCCCTTGGGCAGGCCTTCGGGCACTTCGGCCGGGAAGCTGAGCACGTTGGTGGCGTAGTCCTTGCCACGGTAATGGCGGTTCAGCGACTGGCCTTCCTTGGCATCGACCACGCGGATGGCCAGATCGGCCTCGCGGATGCGGCCCTTCAACGCAGCGGCCACCCACTTGCGAAAGCTCACGGCCGCCGGCAGGCCGGCACGCGGCAGGGCATAACTGACGGCGACGTCCAGTCGCACGGGACCACGGGTCATGGCGTCGCTCCAGGCTGGATCTGATGCAGGTCGCGGCGGTCGTAGGCGCTGACGATGCGCGCGACCAGCGGGTGGCGGACCACGTCGCGGGATTCGAAGAAGGTGAAGCTGACGCCCTCGACTTCACGCAGCACATCGATGGCGTCGCGCAGACCGGATTTCACGTGCTTGGGCAGGTCGGTCTGGGTCAGGTCACCGGTGACCACCGCGGTGGAGCCGTAGCCCAGGCGGGTCAGGAACATCTTCATCTGTTCGATGGTGGTGTTCTGTGCTTCGTCCAGGATCACGAATGCATCGTTGAGCGTGCGGCCGCGCATGTAGGCCAGCGGCGCGATCTCGATGACGTTCTTCTCCAGCAGCTTGACCACCTTCTCCACGCCCATCATCTCGTACAGGGCGTCGTACAACGGTCGCAGGTAGGGATCGACCTTCTGGCTCAGGTCGCCTGGAAGGAAGCCCAGCTTCTCGCCGGCTTCCACCGCCGGGCGCACCAGGATCAGGCGCTGCACCCGCGATTCGTTCAGTGCTTCGACCGCGCTGGCCACGGCCAGGAAGGTCTTGCCGGTACCGGCCGGGCCGATGCCGAAGTTGATGTCGTGGGTGGCGATCTGGTGCAGGTAGCGGGACTGATTGGCGCCACGGCCACGTACCGTACCGCGCTTGACCTTGATCGCGACCTCCTGCGCTTCGTAGGAGCGTTCGGCGATCTGCTCGACATTGGCCTGCGCCAGGCGCAGATGGATGGCGTGGTTGTCGAAGACGGTCTCGCCGGCTTCGGCGTACAGCGCTTCAACCAGCTTCTGCGCCTCCACGATGGCTTCATTGGGCCCGCTGATGCGGAACACGAAGCCACGGTTTGCGATCTCCACGCCGAGCTTCAGCTCGATCTGGCGCAGGTGCCCGTCGAAGGGGCCGCACAGGTTGGCCAATCGCTCGTTGTCTTCCGGCGACAGGGTGAAGTCTCGATGATCGATGCTTTTCATTGCTTGGGGTGGGGCGGGTTCGCCGTCCACCGCGATGGACTTGGGATGACAAGGTTACGCGCGTACCGGGCATGCGGCCAGCAGCGGGCCGATACGCGGTTTTCCACACCCGGTGTGGACGGGGGGCGCGAAAACCTGTGGATAGGCCTTCGCAGTGCTTGTGCCACAAGGCGTATGAGGCGGTGGTGAAAAAACCGTCACAGCCGGCCGGCTCCTGTGACGGCAGCGCATCTTCCGCTGCCAGGCACCCAGTACGGCCGCCCTCGTTCGGTTCTCCACACCAGCTGTGGAATGATGCTGAATCAAGCTGTGGATAGGTGGCGAGGAGCCTTGCAGCAAAAGGCTCGCCCGTACGTGGCGAAAAAACCGTCAGGGCTGATCGGAATCATTGAGGGTGCACGGGGCAGCTGGCACCGTGTCGCCGTCGCAGGAGGGATGGTATGGGCATCGGCAACGGGATGCGTGGACTCGGGCTGGCGGCCATCGGCCTGCTGGCAGGCTGTGGGCAGTCAACGCCAACGGCGCTGGGCACACTGGAGTGGGACCGGATCACGGTGCCGGCGCCGGCGGCCGAGGTGATCGCCACGTTGGAGGTGCGCGAGGGCCAGCGGGTCAAGGCCGGGGCCGTGCTGATGCAGCTCGACTCCGCCCGCGGCGACGCGCAGTTCGCGGTGGCGCAGGCCGACACGGCGCGCGCGCAGGCCCAGCTGGAAGAGCTGAAGCTCGGCCCGCGGCAGGAACAGATCGCACAGGCCCAGGCACAACTGGCCGCGTTGCGCGCGCAGTCTGCTGAAGCCACTGCCTACTATCGGCGCGTGCAACCATTGGCACGCCAGCGCCTGATCGCCGCCGCCGAGCTGGACCGTGCACGGGCGGCCGCCGGCATTGCCGCGGCCAGCGTGCGTGCCGCCGAGCAGGCCTGGCTGGAACGGGTGCACGGCAGTCGCGCGCAGGACATCGCCCAGGGCCAGGCGGCCGCCGACGCCGCACAGGCGCAGCAGGTGGTGCAGGGCGTCAACCTGCAGAAGCTGCAGCTGCGCGCACCGCGCGATGGCGTGATCGATGCCTTGCCGTACCGGCAGGGTGACCAGGCACCGATCGGGGCGCCACTGGCGGTGATGCTGGTTGGCGAGCGCCCCTATGCGCGCGTCTACCTGCCGCAGCCGCTGCGCCTGCAGGTCAAGGTCGGTCAGCCGGCGCAGATACAGCTGGAGGGAGGGCGCACCGTACTGAAGGGCCATGTGCGCGCGATCCGCAGCGAGCCTTCATTCACCCCGTACTACGCACTGACCGGCGATGACGTCGAGCGCCTGAGCTACCTCGCCGAGATCGAAGTGGATGAAGCCAGCGACATGCAGACGCTTCCGGCCGGGCTGCCGGTGCAGGTGCGCTTCTGAACACCGGTGCGGACATCGCAGTGCATGCGCAGGGCCTGACTCGTCGCTTCGGCGATCTGCTGGCCGTGGACAAGGTCGACCTGACCGTGCCCCGTGGCCAGGTCTATGGTTTCCTGGGCCCGAACGGGTCGGGCAAGTCGACCACCATCCGCATGCTGTGCGGCCTGCTGGAACCCAGTGCGGGGCAGATCGAGGTGCTGGGCCTGGCGGTTCCCGAGCAGGCCGAACCACTGCGCCGGCGCATCGGCTACATGACCCAGCGCTTCTCGCTGTACGAAGACCTATCGGTACGCGAGAACCTGGAATTCCTCGCCGCCATCCAGGGCCTGCCGCGCAACCAGGCCCGGCAACGGGTCGATGCGCTGCTGCAGCAGTACCGGTTGCAGGACCGGCAGCCGCAGCTGGCCGGTACGCTCAGCGGCGGGCAGAAGCAGCGGCTGGCCCTGGCCGGCGCCGTGGTGCATTCGCCCGAACTGCTGTTCCTGGACGAGCCGACCAGCGCGGTCGACCCGGAGTCACGCCGCGACTTCTGGGAGGCCCTGTTTGAACTTGCCGACGCCGGTACCACCGTGCTGGTCTCGACCCACTACATGGACGAAGCCGAGCGCTGCCACCGGCTGGCTATTCTTGATCGTGGCGCGCTGGTCGCCGATGGCACGCCGGCCGAACTGTGCGCGCAGCTGGACGGCCGCACGCTGCAGGTCACGTCATCGCAGCCACGCCAGGCCAGCCGCGTGCTGGCCGAGCTGCCCGGCGTGCTGAGCGTGGCGCAGATCGGCACCCATCTGCGCGTGCTGTGCAATGAGGGCGTAGCGGATGTCGCAGTGCTGCGGCGCGCGCTGGCCAGCCCCGACCCGCAAGCGCATATCGAAACCGTAGCGCCGAACCTGGAAGACGTGTTCGTCGCCGCCACCCGCGGCCGTGGCCGGGAGCCGGCGGCATGAACCTGCGCCGGCTGTGGGCGATCGTGCTCAAGGAGCTGCGGCAGCTGCGCCGCGACCGCATCACGCTGGCGATGATCGTCGGCATTCCGGTGATGCAGCTGCTGCTGTTCGGGTATGCGATCAACCTCAACCTGCGCCACCTCGATGCGGGTATCGCCGACCAGGCCAACAGCGCCGCCTCTCGCGCACTGGTGCAGGACATGGTCGCTACCGGCGTGATCACGCCGCGCAGCGAGGCCTACACGCCGGGCCAGCTGATGCAGGCACTGCGCCGCGGCGAGATCAGCGTCGGCATCGTGGTGCCGGCCGACTTCGAGCGTCGCCGCTTCGATGGACGCGAAGCGGTACAGGTGCTGGTCGATGGCAGCGACACCGTGGTGCAGAGTGCGGCGATCCAGCTGGCGCAGGTGCCACTGGATACGCGCCCGACCAGCAATACGCGGCCGCTACGCGAAGGCAGCATCGCAGCTGGTCCAATCAGCGTGACCAGCTTCTACAACCCGCAGCGGCGCTCGGCGGTGAACATCGTGCCCGGCCTTATCGGGGTGATCCTGACCATGACCCTGGTGATGTTCACGGCGGTGGCGGTGGTGCGCGAGCGCGAGCGCGGCAACATGGAACTGCTGATCGCCACGCCGGTATCGCGCAGCGAACTGATGGTCGGCAAGGTGCTGCCCTATGCAGCGATCGGCCTGCTGCAGACCACCCTGGTGCTGGCGCTGGGTACCTGGCTGTTCCAGGTGCCGATCCGCGGCAGCCTGCTGGACATCTACCTGGCCGCGGTCCTGCTGGTGCTGGCCAACCTGGCGCTGGGCCTGCTGATCTCCACGCGCGCGCGTTCGCAGTTCCAGGCGATGCAGATGACGCTGTTCCTGTTCCTGCCGTCGATCCTGCTGTCGGGCTTCATGTTCCCGTTCGCCGGCATGCCGCGGCCGGTGCAGTGGCTGGCCGAGGTGCTGCCGCTGACCCACTTCCTGCGCCTGGTGCGCGGCATCATGCTGCGCGGCGCCTCCCTATGGGAACTGTGGCACGACGCGCTGGCGCTGCTGGCCTTCATCGTGGTGATGATGACGCTGGCGATCCTGCGTTTCCGCAAGCGCCTGGATTGAGGCCTGTCATTCGGTAGTGCCGGCCGCTGTCCGGCATCATTTCCGGTGGGTGCCGACCGTTGGTCGGCACACCTTATTCCGCTACCACGCGCCCACGCAGCGAGTTGGTAAGCGCTTCGGTGATCAGCACATCCACGAACTGGCCGATCAACCGCGCCGGCGCCGGGAAGTTCACCGAACGCATGTTCTCGGTCTTGCCGGTCAGCTCGTTCGGATTCTTGCGCGACGGCCCTTCCACCAGCACGGTCTGCACGGTACCGACCATCTTCCCGGAGATGCTGGCGGCGTGCGCATTGATGCGCTCCTGCAGCCGCGACAGGCGAGCGTGCTTCTCGGCATCGCTGATCGTGTCCTCCAGATCGGCCGCCGGCGTACCCGGTCGACGCGAATAGATGAAGGAGAAACTGTGGTCGAAGCCGATGTCCTCGATCAGCTTCATGGTCTTCTCGAAGTCGGCATCGGTCTCGCCGGGGAAGCCGACGATGAAGTCCGAGCTGATCGAGATGTCCGGGCGCACCGCGCGCAGCTTGCGGATCTTCGACTTGAATTCCAGTGCGGTGTAACCACGCTTCATCGCCGACAGCACGCGGTCGCTGCCGGCCTGCACCGGCAGGTGCAGGAAGTTGGCCAGCTGCGGCACGTCGCGGAACGCATCGATCAGCGAATCGCTGAACTCCAGCGGATGCGAGGTGGTGAAGCGGATGCGGCCGACGCCGTCGATCTCGGCGATGGTACGGATCAGCAGGCCAAGGTCGGCGAATTCGCCGTCCCCATAAGGCCCTCGGTAGGCATTGACGTTCTGGCCGAGCAGGTTGATCTCGCGCACGCCCTGTGCGGCCAGCTGCGCCACTTCCACCACCACGTCCTCGAACGGGCGGCTGACTTCGGTGCCGCGGGTGTAGGGCACCACGCAGAACGAGCAGTATTTGGAACAGCCTTCCATGATCGACACGAATGCCGAGGGACCTTCGGCGCGCGGCTCGGGCAGGCGGTCGAACTTCTCGATCTCGGGGAAGCTGATGTCCACCTGCGGGCGCTTCTGTTCGCGTCGCGCGCGGATCAGTTCCGGCAGGCGGTGCAGGGTCTGCGGGCCGAACACCAGGTCAACGAACGGCGCGCGCTTGATGATCGCCTCGCCTTCCTGCGAGGCCACGCAGCCGCCCACGCCGATGATGACCTCGCGGCCCTTGTTCTTCAGGCCCTTCCACACGCCCAGCTGGCTGAACACCTTCTCCTGCGCCTTCTCGCGGATGGAGCAGGTGTTGACCAGGATGACGTCGGCGTCGTCCGGGCTGTCGGTCAGTTCCAGGCCATCGCTGGCGGCAAGTACGTCGGCCATCTTGGCCGAGTCGTACTCGTTCATCTGGCAACCGTGGGTCTTGATGTACAGCTTGCCCTTGACCTGGTCAGGCTTGCGCGGACCAGCGGGCAGGGCAACGAGCGGGGTACCGCCCGGCGTGGCGGGCGAAAAGACGTCTGGCGTCCCGGTCATGGCGCTTAATCCATTCGGGTGGCGGGAAAGCGGGCAATTCTACCCGCATCCCGCGCCAGCCGCCGCGCCCTTGTAGAGCCGAGCCCACGCTCGGCTGCTCTTCCCGCTTCCCATGGGGCAGCCTGGCATGGCCTGGCTCTACTGAAGCCAGCCGAGCGTGGGCTCGGCTCTACAAGGAAAGCCGGCCGGCGCTGCTCCGGCGCTGCTTACGCCGCCGCCAGCTCCGCGTCGATCTGCCGCGAACGGTCGAAGGCGGTCATCGCGCTCATCCGCGCAATGTAATCAGCCGTGGCCGGCGCAGGCTGCACCAGGCCGAAGGCCGTGGTCCAGGCCAGCGCATTGCCCCACAGCACATCCGCGGCACTCATCGTCCCGCCGAGCAGGTACGGCCCTTGTGCCAGCTGGGCCTCGACCACCTGCAGCACGGTGTCCGCATCGTTGTACGGTGACATCAGGCGCGGCGGTGGCTCGCGGTGCATCGCCTTGTCGATCATCGCTGGCTCGAAGCAGGCGCCGTAGAAGGCCATCCAGCGAAGGTAGGGCCCGCGCAGGGCGTCGCCGATCGGCGGTGCCAGCCCGGCTTCCGGATACAGGTCGGCCAGGTACAGATAAATGGCGACCTGCTCGGTCACCAGTGCGCCGTTGTGGACGATGGCCGGCACCTTGCCCATCGGGTTGATGGCCAGATAGGCCGGAGCCAGGTTGGCGCCGGCTTTCAGGTCCAGCACCTGCATGCGGTAGTCGGCACCCAGCGCTTCGAGCAGGGCCACGGCGCCGCTCGAGCGGGATCGGGCGGCGTGGTACAGGGTGATCTGGCGTGAGGTCATGGCATTGCTCCTTGCGGTGGGTGGTGAACTGGAAGCCATCCTGGGGCACTATTGCGGACGACTTCTGTCCTCGATTCTTCATGCGCCATACCGCCCATCGACTGCTGCGCCTGATCGCCCTGCTGCAGGCCCGCCGCCAGTGGTCCGGGGCTGAGCTGGCCGAGCGCATGGGCGTGGACCGGCGCAGCATCCGCCGCGATATCGAGCGCCTGCGCGAGCTGGGCTACCCGGTCCACGCCTCGTCAGGGGTGGGCGGCGGCTACCAGCTCGGGGCGGGGGCGCCGGTATTGCCGATGCTGCTGGACGAGGAGGAGGCAACCACCCTGGCCATCGCCCTGCGTGCCGCGTCTGCGACCGTCGCCGGCATCGACGACACTGCGCGGGGCCTGTTGTCCAAGCTCGACCCGCTGGTGCCGACCCGCCGCCGCCGGCAGGCCGGGGAGGTGCATGCGGCGACGGCCACCCTGTCCGACCTTCCGTCCACCGACGCACGCCTGCTCGGACGGCTGGCCCAGCACTGCCGGCAGGCGTCGCGGCTGGCCTTCGAATACCGCAGTGCGCAGGACGCGGTCACCCAGCGCGAGGTCGAGGCCCAGCACCTGGTTAATTACGGGCGGCGCTGGTATCTGCTTGCCTGGGATCTGGGGCGGCAGGACTGGCGCACCCTGCGCGTGGACCGCATGGGTGCCGTACGTGAGTGCTCCGAGCCGGGCCTCCACCGGCGCACGCCAGCGCCGCCCGATGTGATGGTGCGGCAGGCGGTCAGCCAGGCGCCGTTCGCACTGCAGGCCATCGTCCGCCTGGCCGGCAGCCGCACCGAGCTGGAAGGGCGCATCCCACCGTGGTGTGGTGTGCTGGAGGCTGATGGTGCCGGCCATTGCCTGTTGCGGATGGGCGCCGAGAGCTGCGGCATGATGCTGGCGCAGATCCTCAGCCTGGACCGGGTGCCGGTGGCGTTGTGGACCACGCCGCCGGGCCTGCGCGATGAGCTGGCACAGCGTTTGGCCGGATTGGGCCAGGTGCTGGCTGTGCCGCCGGTCACAGGCTGAGCCACGTCGCTTGGCAAGCCCCGGCGAAGCTGGGACACTCGCGGCATGAAGGGGATACTGGGGACAACGGCGATCATCATCGCTGCGCTGACCGCTGCGCCGGCCAGCGCCGGCACCCTGTACAAGTGCCAGGGCGCCGACGGGGTCACCAGCTACGTGAGCAAGCGAGTGGCCGGCGCGCGCTGCAGCAGCATCAGCTACAGCCGCGATACCCGGCCGGCACCGCGCCCTGTGGTGGTCGCGCCGAAGCCTGCGCCGACCACGGTGGCCAGCATCGAACGCAATCCGGTCGCCGTGGCGGCCAGCGCCGCTGCGCCCACTGCGGTCGCGTCGACGCCTGCTGCCCCCGCGCCTGCTGCGGCACCGACGGCCTCGCGGGCCGGGCGGATGGTCAGCGGCCAGGTCTATTCCTTCATGAAGGATGGGGTGCGCCACTACACCAGTGCGCGGCCAACCCAGGTCGCCAACCTCGGCCCGGTGCGTACCATCCGCTACAGTTTCATGGAGCGCTGTTATGCCTGTGGCGTCAACCCACGCGTGGACTTCGGTTCGGTGCGCTTGAACACCACCGCGTTCCAGACCGAGATCACCTCGGCCGCACGCGAGTTCGGCGTCGAAGAAGCCGTGGTGCGCGCCATCATCCACGCCGAGTCGGCCTACAACCCGACCGCGCTCAGCCGCGCCGGCGCGCAGGGCCTGATGCAGCTGATGCCGCCGACCGCGGCCCGCTTCGGGGTCAGCGATTCCTATGATGCCGGGCAGAACATCCGCGGTGGCGTGCAGTATCTTGCGTGGTTGCTGAAGCGCTTCAATGGCGACCTGACCCTGGCCGCGGCCGGCTACAACGCCGGCGAGGGCGCGGTCGACCGCCACGGTGGCGTGCCGCCCTACAGCGAGACGCAGTACTACGTGCGCCGGGTCGGGCAGCTGGCCGAGCGTTACCGCACCGCCCTGAGTCACCAGTAGGTGCCGACCGTTGGTCGGCACTGCTTTGAAAGGTAGTGCCGGCCGCTGGCCGGCAACCCCGCAATCAATGTTGTTGCAATGCGTTGTGTGGCGCGCGACGGTTCCGCTACACTCGACCGCGATTCAATGCGGCTCTGGCCCCCACCGGATCCGCTGGCAGCCTTAAAGCTACCTAATCAATATCGGAGTGCCGGATGGCCAACGATGGGGTACACGATCCAGTCAACACCGGACGTCGGCGTTTTCTTTCTGCCACCACAGCCGTGGTGGGCGCCGTCGGCGTCGGATTCACCGCCGTTCCTTTCATCAAATCCTGGAACCCCAGTGCCCGCGCCAAGCTTGCCGGCGCACCGGTGGTGGCTGACATCAGCGCCCTGCAGGAAGGCCAACGCCTGATCGTGGAATGGCGTGGCCAGCCGATCTGGATCGTCAAGCGGTCCAAGGCCATCCTCGATGCGCTGCATGGGCTGGACGGCCGTCTCAAGGACCCCGAGTCCGGCGAGAAGGACCAGCAGCCGGACTACGTGCTGAAGCAGAACCCCGAACTGCGCTCGATCAAGCCGGACATCTCCGTACTGGTCGGCCTGTGCACGCACCTGGGCTGCTCGCCGGAAATGGTCGCCGAAATCCGGCCTGAGCCCTACGACCCTCAGTGGAAGGGCGGCTACTTCTGCCCCTGCCACAAGTCGCGCTTCGACATGTCCGGACGCGTCTTCAAGGACGTGCCGGCGCCGATCAACCTGAAGGTGCCCGCGCACCATTACCAGGACGACAACACCATCATCATCGGTGTCGATCCGCAGGGGGCTGCCTGATGGCCAATATCCTCAGCCGTACCGCCAGCGGCGTGGCCGACTGGGTCAATGCCCGCGCGCCGGGCCTGATGCCGGTCTATCGCAAGCATGTGAGCGAGTACTACGCGCCGAAGAACTTCAACATCTGGTACTACTTCGGTTCGCTGGCGCTGCTGGTGCTGGTCAACCAGATCGTCACCGGCATCTTCCTGACGATGCACTACAAGACCAGCGCCGCCGAGGCGTTCGGCTCCATCGAGTACATCATGCGGGACGTGGAGTGGGGCTGGCTGATCCGCTACATGCACTCCACGGGTGCCTCGCTGTTCTTCATCGTGGTCTACCTGCACATGTTCCGTGGCCTGCTGTACGGCAGTTACCAGAAGCCACGCGAGCTGGTGTGGATCCTCGGCATGCTGATCTACCTGGTGTTGATGGCCGAAGCCTTCATGGGCTACGTGCTGCCGTGGGGCCAGATGTCATTCTGGGGCGCCAAGGTGATCATCTCGCTGTTCGGTGCCATACCGGTGATCGGCAACGGCCTGACCGAATGGATCATGGGCGACTACCTGCCCAGTGACGCCACGCTCAACCGCTTCTTCGCGCTGCATGTCATCGCCTTGCCGCTGGTGCTGTTGCTGTTGGTGGTACTGCACCTGGGCGCGCTGCACGAAGTGGGTTCGAACAACCCCGATGGCGTGGAGATCAAGAAGGGGCCGAAGGGCAACCGCTGGTCGCCGAACGCTCCGGCCGACGGTATTCCGTTCCACCCGTACTACACGCTCAAGGATGGTGTAGGCGCCGGCTTCCTGCTGATCATCGCCGCCTTCATCATCTTCTTCGCCCCGGGTTTCGGCGGCCTGTTCCTGGAGCACGACAACTTCACCGAGGCCAACCGCCTGGTCACCCCGGAGCACATCAAGCCGGTCTGGTACTACACGCCGTACTACGCGATGTTGCGCGTGGTGCCGAACAAGCTCGGTGGCGTGCTGGTGATGTTCTCGGCCATCGCGATCCTGTTCCTGGTGCCGTGGCTGGACAAGGCGAAGGTGAAATCGGTGCGCTACCGCGGCTGGATCTCGAGGGTGATGCTGGGCGTGCTGGCGGTGTGCTTCGTGTGGCTGGGCGTGATCGGCTCCGGCCCGGGCACCGACGTGCATGAAACCTACATCGGGCGGGTGCTGACCTTCCTGTACTTCGCCTTCTTCATCACCATGCCGCTATGGACACGGTTGGACAAGACCAAGCCGGTACCGGAGAGGGTGACCACGCATGACTGAGCGCTGGATGGTCCGGCTGGCCCTGGCGGCCACCCTGATGCTGGGCAGTTTCCTGGCCTCCGCCGCCGAGGGCGGCACCAAGCTGCTGCAGGCAGGCAACGATCTGGGTGACCGCGCCTCGCTGCAGCGCGGCGCACAGTTGTACATGAACTACTGCTCCGGCTGCCATGCGCTGAAGTACCTGCGCTATTCGCGGATGGCGCAGGACCTGGGCCTGACCGAGGAAGAGGTGATGAACAACCTCAACTTCACCGGCTCGGCGATCGGCGACCCGATCCCGGTGGCGATGCCCAAGGAGAACGCGGAGAAGTGGTTCGGCAAGATGCCGCCGGATCTCAGCCTGATCGCGCGCGTGCGCGGCAGCGACTGGGTCTACACCTACCTCAAGTCGTTCTACCTGGACAGCAGCCGGCCGCTGGGCTGGAACAACGCGCTGTTCGCCAACGCCTCCATGCCGAACCCGCTGTGGGAGATGCAGGGCCTGCAGCACGCCGTGCATGGCAAGGCCGAAGGCCCCGGCATGGACCCGCCGGTGACCGGCCTGAAGATTGAAACGCCAGGTTCGGTCGATGCCGGGCAGTACGACCAGGCCGTGCGGGACATCACCAACTTCCTCGAATACGCCGGCGAGCCGGCCGCGCTCAAGCGCCAGCAGCTGGGCGTGTGGGTCATCCTGTTCCTGGCCCTGCTGACCTTCCTGCTGTACCTGCTGAAGAAGGAATACTGGAAGGACGTCCACTGATTCGGCCGCCGGCCATCGCACGGGCCTATTGGCTTTTGTGATGGTCGGTTGCACACTCGGGGAGGAGTCGACCGTCGGCACGGTGCCGGCGGCGCCGATGCGGCAGGCGGTCTCCTGTCGTGGGAGAGCCTTTGATGGCGGCGAGCGTACGCATGCGCAATACACTGACGCTGTTTTCCTCGAACGACGATGTGCTGTGCCACCGGGTGCGCCTGGTCCTGGCGGCCAAGGGCGTCACCTTCGACTTCGTTCCGGTCGATCCGCAGAACCCGCCCGAAGACCTGATCGATCTCAATCCGTACCACTCGGTGCCGACCCTGGTGGAGCGCGAGCTGGTGCTCTACGCCGCGTCGGTGGTGAGCGAGTACCTGGACGAGCGCTACCCGCATCCGCCGCTGATGCCGGTCGATCCGCTGTCGCGTGCGCGCATCCGCCTGGCGATGCTGCGCATCGAGCACGATTGGGTGCCGCAGGTGCAGGCCATCCAGCTGGGCAACAAGACCCAGGCCGAGGCCGGGCGCAAGCGCCTGAAGGAACTGCTGACCGCCTCGCTGCCGCTGTTCAAGGCCAGCAAGTTCTTCCTCAACCCGGAAATGAGCCTGGCCGACTGCGCCATGGCCCCGATCATCTGGCGGCTGCAATCGCTGGATGTGCCACTTCCGAAGGATGGCAAGGCGATTGAGGACTACGGTAACCGCATCTTCCGCCACCCCGGTTTCGTCCGCAGCCTGACCGAGCAGGAAAAGAAGCTGCGCGACCTGCCGACCTGATCCGGCCCGCGTTACCCGTCTGCACGCCGACCGGCGTGCAGGCGATCCGCCCCGGCGGGGCGCCGGGCGCGTACACTTCACGCATGACCGAAGACTTCTTCCACATGACCAGCCACCGCCCGTACCTGCTGCGGGCGCTGGTGGAATGGATCAACGACAACCAGCTGACCCCGCACATCCTGGTCGACGCCGGCGTTCCCGGCGTGCAGGTGCCGCCTTCGGCGGTCAAGGATGGCCGGGTCGTGCTCAACATCGCCGAACGTGCCGTCGTACGGCTGATGATCGACAACGAGATGGTGAGCTTCTCGGCGCGCTTCTCCGGTACCAGCTACCCGGTGCAGGTGCCGATCAGCGCCGTGCTGGCGGTCTATGCCCGCGAGACCGGGCAGGGCATGGCGCTGCCGGATGACATCCCGGGCAGCGAAACCGCGCCGACCAGCGACGAACTGCTGCACGAGGAAGGCACGCCGCCGGACGATACGCCGCCAGCCAGCCCGCCGCCGAAGGGGCGGCCGAACCTGCGCGTGGTCAAGTAACCAAGTAACGGTGGGTGCCGACCGTTGGTCGGCACGCCTTCAGCCCTTACACATCCTCGGCATCGTCCACATCCGCGCGGATCTGGCTGATCCGCGCCGCGCCGGGGCCGGTGAACGAGATCAACTGGTCGCCACGCAGCACCATGCGACCCACGTGGCGATCGATGCCATCGTAGGAATACTCGAACTTGAAGGTGCGCTCGAACCCAAGCCGGCCATCCTCGCCGCGCGACAGGCGCAGGCCGGTGGCGTGCACCGCCTGGTCCAGCCATTGCACATCAGCTGCGCGGCAGGCATTGCGGCCCAATTCAACGGCGCGCTCTGCGGCCGAGCGTGCCGCGTTCCAGAAGAAGTAGATGATTCCGCCGGCAATCAGCAACAGCAGCAGGGTAGGCATGGCGTCAGCCGTCAGAGGTCGATCCCACAAAGATGGCGGCGAACGCGCGCCGGATCAAGCGCTGCACTCACCGCCGCGGCTGCGGTTCGCTGGACACCGGCTGCGCGGGCACGATGACCGGTTGCGGTGCCGGAGTGCGCTGCATCGGCGTCGCAGTGGGCGAGGGCATCACCAGCGGTGAGGTTGCAGTCAGCTGCAGCAGGGCTGCCCAGTCCTGGCGGTTGAAGCTGCATTCGTCCTCGCGCCCGGGCGTGCAGCTCGGGTCGATGCCGGTGCTGTTGCGTTCGCGCGCCGGTGGCAGCTTGATCAGCCCGGTCCGGTCCAGCGGCAGCAGCCGCATCGCTACGGTGTTCATCACGTTGCCACCGACCAGGTACAGGGTCTGGTCGCCCCCCAGGTTGGCGGCCACCACCACTTCGCAATGCGACTTCCAGTGGCCCACCGAGCCGTTGCCCAGCGCCTGCACCAGCCCGCTGTAGCTGAGCGTGGTGCTGCGGTCGCGCAGGAAGCACAGCAGGTCGCCCGGCGCGGGTTTGGCCGTGGCCGGGTCGACCAGCCGGTACGGCACGCCCGAGGGGCCGCCCTGGTATGCGGCACGGATGTAGTCGATGTGGCGAGGCGAGGTATTGAAGCCAGGAACGCCGGACTGCACCATCACCCAGGAGATGAACGCGGCCGACCACGGGTTGTCGATCAGGAACGCGCGGCAGTCACTGTCGGTGTAGCGCGTGCCCAGCGGCGCCAGGCAGCTGCTGGCGCCGGCGATGCTGCCCATCGCGTTGAGCGTGCCGCTGTTTCGCCAGTAGCCAGCCACGCGCTGCCAGGCGATCAGTCCGTTGTCGGCCAGGTGATCGCTTTCGGCCTCGGTGACGCTGAGGCTGGCGGCACGGCCTTCACGATCGATGAAGGGCCGGTACCAGAGCCGGTGCTCATTGCAGGCGGTGTTGCGGATGGCCACCGCCAACGGACTCAGGCCGAAGCGGGGCGGTACGTCGCAGGCTTCGGCGGCCGCTGCGGACAACGGCGCCGCGGCCAGCAGCAGGCAGGAAGGCAAGAGCATCCGGCGCATGCGCGGCTCCTGTGGGGGATGCCGGCAGCGTCGCAGAGGCTGGCGTAGCCGAGCCGTGAAGGCGTTCCGGTCGTGCAGAGCCGAGCCCACGCTCGGCTCATCGCGCAAAGCGGGTGCAGGGCGCGCCGCAGATCGAGAAGCAGCCGAGCGTAGGCTCGACAACGTCCCGCAGGCCTCAAGCCGGAGGCGGGCCCAGCTTCAGCGACAGATCGATGGCCTGCACATGCTTGGTCAGCCCGCCGATGGAGATGCAGTCCACGCCGTCTTCGGCGATCGAACGCAGGCCGCCCAGGCCGACGCTGCCGGAGACTTCCAGTGGAATGCGGCCGGCCGTGATGCGTACGGCTTCGCGACGCAGGTCGGGGCTGAAGTCGTCCAGCAGGATGCGTTCGCACCCGGCTTCCAACGCCTGGCGCAGCTGCGCCAGGTCTTCGACCTCCACAACCAGCGGCAGCGCAGGCCACTGCCGGCGTGCGGCGGCCACCGCTGCGGCCAGCGAACCGGCGGCACGGATATGGTTCTCCTTCAGCATCACCGTGTCGTACAGGCCGAAGCGGTGGTTCTCGCCACCGCCGCAGCGCACCGCGTACTTCTGCGCCAGGCGCAGGCCGGGCAGGGTCTTGCGGGTGTCGAGGATGCGCGTGCCGGTACCGGCCACTGCCGCTACGTAGCGGGCGGTGGTGGTGGCGGTGCCGGACAGCGTCTGCAGGAAATTCAGAGAGGTGCGCTCGGCACTGACCAGACTGCGGCTGCGCCCGTGCAGCAGGGCCAGCACGGTGCCGGCAGTGACCGGGTCACCTTCGGAGACACGCCATTCGATGCGCACCTCCGGGTCGAGTGCGCGGTGGGTGGCGTCGAACCAGGGGCGACCGGCGATCACTCCGTCCTGCTTGCACAGCAGGTAAGCGCTGTCGGCCTGGTCGGGCAGCAGCGCAGCGGTGACGTCGCCGCTGCCCAGGTCCTCGGCCAGCGCACGCGCGACATCGGCGGCGACAACGGCCGCATCCGGCGTCGGCAGCGCGCTCATGCGGCGGGGAAGTCGGCGATCTGGGCGGTGGGAATGGCTTCCTCGGCCAGCAGCACCGGAATGCCATCGTCCACGCGGAAGACCTGCTTGCGGTCGCGGGTGACCAGTGCCTCGCGCAGCGGCTGCGCCAGCGGGTTGCCATCGGCCTTGGTCACCGCGCCGGCGGAAATGGCCTTGTTGAGGGCTTCCAGGCCCTTGCCATCCAGCAGGGACAGGGGCTGGCGGGTGTCCGGCGACACCAGCAGGTCGAGCAGCTTGCGATCCATGGTTCTTCGTCTTGCGTGGAAGATGGCTAGAATACGTCTTTAAGGCAGGTGACGGCCAATGACCCCCAACCCGATCGCGCCGCTTGTCGGCATCGTCATGGGCTCCCGTTCCGACTGGGAAACCATGCAGCACGCCGCCCAGAAGCTTGAAGCCCTGGGTGTTCCGTTCGAAGTGAAGGTGGTGTCCGCGCATCGGACGCCGGATGTGTTGTTCAGTTACGCCGAGCAGGCAGGCCCGCGTGGCCTGCGCGCCATCATCGCCGGTGCCGGCGGGGCCGCGCACCTGCCGGGCATGATCGCGGCCAAGACCGCCGTGCCGGTGCTGGGTGTGCCGGTGCAGTCCAAGGCCCTCAACGGCATGGATTCGCTGCTGTCGATCGTGCAGATGCCGGCCGGTATCCCGGTCGCCACCTTCGCCATCGGCAACGCCGGCGCCTCCAACGCCGCGCTGTTCGCCGCTGCGATGCTGGCCAGCGACCAGCCGGCGATCGGCCAGGCGCTCGATGCCTTCCGTGCACGCCAGACCGAAGACGTGATGGCCCACGACGATCCGCGCCAATGAGTCTGACCGTCGGCATCCTGGGCGGCGGCCAGCTCGCCCGCATGATGGTCCTGGCCGGTGCGCCGCTGGGGCTGCGCTTCGAACTGTATGACCCGGCCGCTGATGCCTGCAGCGGCCCGCTGGCGCCGCTCACCGTGGGCGCCTTCGATGACCGCCAGGCCCTGGCGGACTTCGCTGCCAAGGTCGATGTGGTCACCTTCGATTTCGAGAATGTGCCGGCCGACAGTGCGCAGTGGCTGGCCGACCGCGTGCCGGTCTACCCGCCGCCGTCGGCGCTGGCTGTCGCACAGGACCGGCTCAGCGAGAAGACCCTGTTCCAGCAGCTGGGCATTCCGCTGCCGGCCTTCGCCGATATCCGCAGCCGCGACGAACTGGCCGCCAAGGCCGCCGAATTCGGCCTGCCGTGCATCCTCAAGACCCGTCGCCTCGGCTATGACGGCAAGGGCCAGTTCCGCCTGCGCAACGAGGCCGACATCGATGCCGCGTGGGATGCGCTGGGTGCACAGGTCGAGCGTACCGGCCTGATCCTGGAAGGCTTCGTGGCCTTCCAGCGCGAAGTCAGCGTGGTTGCCGTGCGTGGCCGCGATGGCAGCTTCGAGGCCTGGCCGGTCACCGGCAACTGGCATGTCGACGGCGTGCTGTCGGCCAGCGTGGCCCCGGCCGTGCTGTCCGACACCGAGCAGCAGGCCGCGATCGGCTATGCCCGCCGCGTTGCCGAGCACCTGCAGTACGTCGGCGTGTTCGCGCTGGAGCTGTTCTGCCGCGATGGCGAACTGCTGGCCAACGAGATGGCGCCGCGCGTGCACAACTCCGGCCACTGGACCATCGAAGGCAGCGAAACCTCGCAGTTCGAGAATCACCTGCGCGCCGTGCTGGGCCTGCCGCTGGGCAGCACCCGCATGCTGGGTCACGCCTGCATGCTGAACTGGCTGGGCGTGATGCCCGACCCGGCACCGGTACTGGCCCAGGCCAGCGGCCACTGGCACGACTACGGCAAGGAGCCGCGCGAGGGCCGCAAGGTCGGCCACGCCACGTTGCGCGACGATGATGCCGCTGCATTGGCCGATGCGCTGGATCAGGTTGGCCTGGAACTGGACCGCCAGGCCCAGGTGGCGCCGGCGGTACACGCGCTGCGCAATCGCTGAGCCCGGGCGTGCCGGCCAATGGCCGGCACAACCTTGTATGCCTGCAACGGTGTGGCGCGCCGGTGCAGGCATCGGCGCACCATTGCCGGTGGTAGCGTGGAGCTCCTTTCACAGGAGTCACGCCATGCTCGACTGGAATGCCTACCGCAAGGAACTGAAGGGCCGTATCGGCGAGATCGGCAAGCTCTCGCCGGACGCGGTCAAGGGCTACGCGACCCTGGCCAATGCCGGCGCCCAGACCAACCATCTGGATGCCAAGACCCGCGAACTGATCGCGCTGGCAGTGGCGGTGACCACCCGCTGCGATGGCTGCATCACCGTACATGTGGATGCAGCGCTGAAGCATGGCGCCAGCCGCGAGGAAATCGCCGAAGCACTGGGCGTGGCGGTGTCGCTCAATGCAGGCGCCGCGCTGGTGTATTCGGCACGGGTGATGGACGCGGTGGCCGCGCACGAGAACGCGTGAAGCCACGCTCTGCTTTCCGGTAGTGCCGGCCGCTGGCCGGCAGATTCGCCATCTCTGTACACCGATGGGGATGCCGGCCAGCGGCCGGCACCACCCCGGGGCGGAGCCGTTGCCTCAGCGTAGCTGGCTTTCGGCGAATTCCCAGTTGACCAGCTGCCAGAAGGCATCCAGGTAACGCGCCCGGTCATTCTGGTACTCGGTGTAGTAGGCGTGCTCCCAGACATCGCAGCACAGCAGCGGGGTGCTCTCACCGGTCAGGGGTGTGCCTGCGTTGCGGGTGGCCTGGATGCCCAGCTGCCCGCCCGGATGCTGCACCAGCCACACCCAGCCCGAGCCGAACAGGCCCAACGCCGTGCGGTTGAACTCCTCGCGCAGGCGCTGCGCGTCACCGAACTGTCGCTTGACCAGCTCGCCCAATCGGCCCTGCGGCTCCCCCCCGCCGCGCGGCCGCAGGCACTGCCAATAGAAGCCGTGGTTCCAGGCCTGGGCGGCCGCATCGAACAGCCTGCCCTGGGCGTGGCGGACGATCTCATCCAGCGACGCTTCCTCCCACTCGGTGCCGAGGATGCCGGCGTTGACGGCATCTACATAGGCGCGATGGTGGCGGCCGTGGTGCAGTTCCACGGTCTGCGCGGACAGGTGCGGCTGCAGGGAGCCGGGAAGGTAGGGCAGGGCAGGCAATTCAACAGGCATGGACAGGTTCGTGGCCAGAGGGGCGGCGGCAGCCGGTTCCATCCGCTTACAATGGCGGCTACCGTGGGCAGTCTAGCCGACCACCGCGGTCGGTTTGTCCGGCGAAGCAAGGAGTGTGGTTGTGGCGGTAATGCAGCAAATCCAGGCCGAGGTCGATCGTTACCCGCTCGTGCTGTTCATGAAGGGCACCCCGCAATACCCGATGTGCGGCTTCTCCAGCCGCGCGGTACAGGCGTTGATGGCGGCCGGCGCGGTCACCCTGCGCACCGTCAACGTGCTGGAAGAACCCGAGATCCGCGCCAACCTGCCGCGCTTTTCCAACCTGCCGACCTTCCCGCAGCTGTTCATCAACGGTGAGTTGATTGGTGGCTGTGACATTGTCCTGGAGTTGTTCGAAGCCGGCGAGCTCAAGCGCATCGTCGAAGAGGCGACCCAGGGATGAGTGCCTGGCCATCGACGTCACCGGCCGACGGGGCGCTCGATGGCCGCCCGTTGCAGGGGCGCGTAGTGCTGGTTGCCGGCGCCGGCGGTGGTCTGGGCAGTGCGGCTGCCGTTGCTGCCGCAGCCGCGGGGGCTACCGTGGTTCTGCTGGGCCGCAAGCCGCGCCGCCTGGACCGTGTCTACGCCCAGGTGCAGGCGGTCGGCCCGGAGCCGCTGCTGTATCCACTGGACCTGGAAGGTGCGGGCCCCGACGACTATGCCGAGCTGGCCCAGGCCCTGCAGCGCGAGCTGGGGGGATTGGACGGCCTGCTGGTCTGTGCCGCTCACTTCCCTGGCCTGACCCCGTTTGAACTGGCCGACCCGGCCAGTTTCGCCCGCGCGGTGCACGTCACCCTGACCGCGCCGGCCTGGCTGGCCCAGGCCTGCCTGCCGCTGCTGCGGCAGCGTGAAGATGCGGCGCTGGTGTTTGCGGTCGATGCTCCCGAACGGGTGGGGCAGGCTTACTGGGGCGGTTATGGCGTGGCCCAGCATGGCCTGCGTGGCCTGATCGCCAGCCTGCACGACGAACTCGGCCGCAGCCCCGTACGGGTCAGTGGCCTGTACCCCGGTCCGCTGCGCACAGCCCTGCGGGCCCGGGCCTATTCCGTCGACCAGGACCCGGCCGCCCAAGGCCCGGAGGCCGCCGCCGCCGCGGCCGTGACCCTGTTGTCGGGCGCTGGCGCCGCTTGGCGGGGCAAGATTCTCGATGCCAGCGAGGCGCCCCCCGCCGAGTGAGTGCCGGGGAAAGACGGAGTGAAGAGCCCGTCACGATTGCGTTGCGAACCGGTGCCGTTTGTCGCACAACCGTCACATTGATGGCGTAGCGTGTTAATCTAGTGTTAACCGTTAGGGCTGCCTTCAGCCGAGCGGTAGGGAACCCCAGATAACTCTCCGATCAGCCACCCGCAGGGCTGCTTGGATGCGCTTTTTTTCCGCCATCGCCAACTCGCATCGAGGCTACCGAAAAATGACCCACCCACTCCGGATGTCCAAGCTTACCCTTGGTCTCGTGGCTGCACTTGCTGCCGCTCCCGCCTTCGCCCAGAGCAGCACCTCCGCCGGTGTCGGCGGCCAGGTGATGTCCGCCGCAGGCCAGCCTGTTGCCGGCGCTGAAGTCACCATCACGCACACCGAGTCGGGCACTGTTTCGCGTGCCACCACCGATGCGTCGGGTCGCTACAACGCGCGCGGCCTGCGCGTGGGTGGTCCGTACACCATCACCATCACCAAGCCCGGTGAAGGCACCAAGACCGAAGAAGGTGTCTACCTGAACCTGAACCAGGTCAACACCGTCAATGCCAACCTGGGCGGTGATCTGGCTGCGACCAACCTGGACGCGGTGAACGTTGTCGCCACTGCCGGCGGCCTGGACCTGTTCAGCGCCAACAAGATGGGCACCGGCACCAACGTTACCCGCGAAACGATGGATGCATTGCCGTCGGCCAGCCGCAACATCCAGGACTACGTCCGCCTGGATCCGCGCATCTCGCAGGTCAGCAAGGCTGACGGCGCGATCTCGGCCGGTGGCCAGAACACCCGTTACAACGCCATCCGCATCGACGGCATCAGCGCCTCCGATCCGTTCGGCCTGGGCTCCAACAACCTGCCGACCGAGCGTCAGCCGGTTTCGATGGACGCCATCCAGGAAATCAACATCGACCTGGCCAACTACGACACCACCATCGCCGGTGGTACCGGTGCGGTGATCAACGCCGTGACCAAGTCGGGCACCAATGAATTCCACGGCACCGTGTACGGCTCGTACCGCGACAAGGACATGGTCCGTTCGCGCCTGGAAGGTGACAAGCAGGACTTCAACGGCTTCGAGGACGAGAAGACCTACGGCATGACCTTCGGCGGCCCGATCGTCAAGGACAAGCTGTTCTTCTTCACCAACTACGAAAAGTACGAGCGCTCGGCCGCGGGCGTCGCGCTGAGCGACACGCCGATCGGCCGTGGCACCATCACCCAGCAGCAGATCACCGACGTCCAGAACTTCCTGGGCAAGCTGGGCTACGATCCGGGCAGCCTGACGGCGCCGAACAGCAAGACCGAGATCGAAGAGTATGCGGTCAAGCTGGACTGGAACATCAACGAGAACCACCGTGCGGCCCTGCGCTACAACAAGATGGAGCAGAACGTCGTTCGCTTCCCGCAGGTCAGCAGCAGCGCCATCTCGCTGAGCAACTTCTGGTACCAGCAGCCCACCGAGTACGAAACCTGGATGGGCGAACTGTTCAGTGACTGGTCCGAGAACTTCTCGACCGAGTTCAAGGTCTCGCACAAGGATTACTCGGCCAACCGCGTTCCGCTGGTCGACATGCCGCAGATCCGCATCAAGTCGGGCAACGATTCGCTGTACGTCGGTACCGAACAGAACACCCACGTCAACATCGTCGAGTCGAAGGAACTGAGCGCCTTTGGTGCCGGTACCTGGTACATCGGTGACCACACTGTCAAGTTCGGCTTCGATTACTCGAAGAATGACCTGATGAACTTCTACGGCCGCAACCTCAACGGCGTGTACGAATTCAACAGCGTCAACGATTTCCTGGCGGGCAAGGCTTCGCGCTACCAGCTGCGTGCTCCGCGCGCCGATGGCAGCCGCAGCGACATCCCGGCCGACTTCACCCTGAAGAACACCGGCGTGTTCGTGCAGGACACCTGGGCAATCAACTACAACCTGAACCTGATGTTCGGCGTGCGCATCGACATGCCTGACTTCAGCACCCAGCGCCTGTACAACCCGCGCATCGAGCAGCTGTACGGCTTCAACAACACCAAGCTGGTCGACAAGAACCTAGTGCAGCCGCGCGTCGGCTTCAACTACACCTTCGACAGCGATCGCCCGACCCAGCTGCGCGGTGGCGTGGGCCTGTTCGGCGGCGCCGCCCCGAACGTGTGGCTGGCAGGTGCCTACCAGAACACTGGCCTGAACTACATCGAGTACGACGAGCGCAGCATCCCGGCCGGTGCCTTCACTCCGGACGGCAACAACCCGTACATCCCGGCCGGTGGCCCGGCTTCGGCCCGTCAGAACGTCGACATCATCGCGCCGGGCACCCGCCTGCCGTCGGTGTGGAAGGCCAACCTGGCGTTCGACCATGAGTTGCCGTGGTACGGCATCGTCGCGTCGGCCGAAGTGCTGTTCACCAAGGTCAAGGACGGCATCTACTTCGACCGTCTGGATGTGTCGGCGCCGACCGCCTTCGGTCAGGATGGCCGCGCGATCTACTGGAACGATGCTGGACGCAACTCGGCTAACACTCGCATCGATAAGGGTGTCGACTACGGCATGTCGACCGGTACCAAGGGTGCGGTTGACCGCGCCAACCGTCCGTCCGACATCGGCGATGTGCTGGTCCTGCGCAACACCGACAAGGGTCGCGGCACCCAGGCTACCTTCTCGCTGGCCAAGCCGCTGACCGAGAACTGGGGCTGGTCGCTGGGTTACACCTACACCAAGTCGACCGAGGTCAGCCCGCTGTCCAGCTCGCAGAACACCTCGAACTGGAACAACACGCTGATCTTCAATGCCAACGAGAACGTGGCCTACAACTCGCGCTATGCGATGAAGGACCGCGTCACCGGCACCCTGGAGTGGAAGCACAACTTCTTCGGTGACAACGCCACCCGCGTCGGCCTGTTCTACGAAGGCCGTTCGGGCCGTCCGTACAGCTACATCTTCTACAACGATGCCAACGGCGACGGTGCTGCCACCAACGACCTGTTCTACGTGCCGAAGGGTCCGGGCGACGTGCTGTTCACCGGTGGTGCCGCGATGGAGAAGCAGTTCTTCGATTGGCTGGCGCAGAATCCGGAACTCGATGCCTACCGCGGCAGCGTGGTCCCGGCCAACCGCCACCGCGCCTCGTGGGTCAACAGCTTCGATGTCCGCGTCAGCCAGGAATTCCCGGGCTTCATGAAGGGTCACAAGGGTGAAGTCGCCCTGGACATCATGAATGTCGGCAACCTGCTGAACAAGAAGTGGGGCCTGATCGACGACTACGGCTTCTACTCCACCCGTCGCGTTGCCAACTACGCAGGTATCGACCCGGCCACCGGCAAGTACGTGTACTCCTTCACCGGTTCGACCGACAACCCGTCGGTGCAGGAAAACAACAACGACAAGGGCAACACCGCCGTGTCGCGTTGGTCGATGCAGCTGACCCTGAAGTACAAGTTCTGATGCGTCAGAACCTGAAGCAGTAAGTGAAAACGGCCGGGGAAACCCGGCCGTTTTCCTTTCATGCGAAAGTCCTTGCAGGTCCCCTGGCATCGGCGTAGCATGCGGAAATGTGCGCGGTGCCAACGCCGCCGATGCGGTGCCGGAAAGGCGAACGCAGGAAGCACACATCCAACGGTCGGGCTTCCCGGCCGTTTTGCTTTTTAAGGGGGCGGCAGTACAGTCGGAAACCTTGAAGGAAGCGAAAAATTGGATATGACCACGAACGAAAAATCAGCCCGCGCACTGCCGGTGCAGGACGCGCGGATCTACCCGCGCGGTGGGCTGGATGTGCTGTCGCGGGCCGAAGTGGCCCGCCTGCGCGATGCGTCTGCCGGCGGCATGCACGAGCTGCTGCGCCGCTGCGCGCTGGCCGTGCTGACCAGCGGCAGCGCCTCTGACGATCCGCGCGCGGCGCGCGATCTGTACCCCGATTTCGACATCCAGGTGGCGCAGCAGGATCGCGGCGTGCGCATCGATCTGGTCAACGCACCGGCGATGGCCTTCGTCGACGGCGAGATCATCCGCGGTGTCGCCGAACTGCTGTTCGCAGTGGTGCGCGACCTGGCCTACATGGCCATCGAGATGGGCCCGGCCTACGCGGCCGAGCTGGAGTCGTCCGAGGGCATCACCAACGCGGTGTTCGGCCTGCTGCGCAATGCGCGCATCCTCAACCCGGGCGACCCGAACCTGGTCGTGTGCTGGGGCGGCCACTCGATCTCGCGCGATGAATACCTGTACACCAAGCAGGTCGGTTACGAGCTGGGCCTGCGCGGCCTGGACATCTGCACCGGCTGCGGCCCGGGCGCGATGAAGGGCCCGATGAAGGGCGCCACCATTGCCCACGCCAAGCAGCGCCGCACCGTGACGCGCTACATCGGCCTGACCGAGCCGGGCATCATCGCGGCCGAGTCGCCGAACCCGATCGTCAACCACCTGGTGATCATGCCGGACATCGAGAAGCGCCTTGAGGCCTTCGTCCGCATCGGCCACGGCATCATCGTGTTTGCCGGTGGCGTCGGCACCGCCGAGGAAATCCTGTACCTGCTCGGCATCCTGCTGCGCGAAGAAAACAAGGACCTGCCGTTCCCGCTGATCCTGACCGGCCCGACCGTGGCGGCGCCGTACTTCGAGCAGATCGACCGCTTCATCCGCCTGACCCTGGGCGATGCTGCCGCCGAGCGCTACGAGATCATCATCGGTGACCCGGTCGCGGTGGCCAAGAAGATGGCCAACGGCATCAAGCGCGTGCGCGAGCACCGCCTGGCGCAGAAGGACTCGTTCTTCTTCAACTGGTCGATTGAGATTCCGTGGGAGTACCAGCAGCCGTTCGTGCCGACCCATGAGGCGATGGCCGCGCTGGACCTGCACCACGGGCGTGCGCCGCACGCGCTGGCGGCCGACCTGCGCCGGGCGTTCTCGGGCATCGTGGCCGGCAATGTGAAGGAGGACGGCATGCGCCGCATCGAGCAGTTCGGACCGTTCCAGATCCATGGCGATCCGGACATGATGCAGGCCCTGGACGCATTGCTGCGCGCCTTCGTCGAGCAGCGCCGGATGAAGATCTCCGGCGAATACCAGCCCTGCTACCAGGTGCTGGCCTGAGCCTGCGCCGGCGCGATGGGGATCGCGCCGGCACGGGTAGGGAGGGCGGGTCGTCAAGGCTTTGACGCCCGTCGCCCCGGATTGACCGTTCATCCTGCCGCCGCTTGCCGGTGACGGGGCGATGGCCCATCGTGGCCACCAACACGCTGGGGAGCGTCCAATGTCTTTGCGCCGGCAAAACGGCTTCACGCTGGTTGAGTTGATGGTCACGGTTGCCGTGCTGGCGATCGTGGCCGCGATCGCCTTTCCGAGTTTCCAAGGCACTCTCCGCTCCAATCGGGTTGCGTCGGCAAACAATGAAGTCCTGGGCCTGCTCAGCCTGGCGCGGAGCGAGGCAATTCGCAGCAACCGCGGCGGTGGCGTGTGTGGCAGCAGCGACGGCGCGAGCTGTGACGGTAACTGGTCTGCCGGCATGCTGGCCTTCACTGACACCGATGGTGATGGCTCGATGTCCTCCGAGGAAACCGTACTGCGGTTCGTCAGCGGCAGCCCCAAGCTGCAGCTGAGTGGGCCGTCGGAAGAGATCGCCTTCGATGGGCGGGGGCGCCGCAGGGCCGCCAGCGATCAGTCGATCCAGCTGGAGCCGGATGTGTGCAGCAAGGGCGCACTGGACAAACGCACTCTTACGGTAAATGCCTCTGGGCAGATCCGCAGCGCCAAGGAAACCTGCTCATGAACCCGCGTTCCATCCGCGCACGCCAAGCGGGCGGCTTCACTCTGCTGGAAGTGCTGATTGCAATTATCGTTCTGGCATTCGGCCTGCTGGGATTCGCCCTGCTGCAGACCATGAACGTCCGCTTCGTACAGAGCGCCAACTATCGTACCCAGGCAACCAATCTCGCCTACGACCTGACCGAGCAGATGCGCAGCAACCGCTATCAAGCGGCGTGGTACACCGCCGCGTCGTTTGAGGCAGGCAGCAAAACCGCAGAGAAGGCGTGCACGGCCGATACCGGCGACGTCGCTATTGCTGCAAAAATTGAACGTTGGCAATGCCAGGTTGTAAAGGCGCTGGGTGACGATGCCGGCGCCGAGGTGACCTACAAGGGGGGCGTCGTGAACGTCGCGATCACCTGGGGCGACCAGCGCTGGGATCCGGATGATCCGGACAAGGCCACTACCTTCGCGCTGGCGACGGAACTGTGAGCATGACCATGAAACATCGTACCGCCATGGCTGGTCTATCGCTGGTCGAACTGATGGTTGCGCTGGTGATCAGCCTGGTGTTGATGCTGGGCGTGGTCCAGGTGTTCATTGCCTCACAGACGGCTTCGCGCCTGTCTGAGGGGGCCTCCCGCGTCCAGGAAAATGCACGATTCGCGTTGGACTTCCTGGAGCGGGACATCCGGATGGCCGGGCACATGGGCTGCGTCAACGACCAGGCCCATGTAGTGAAGAATCAGGGAGACCCGGTATCGCATCTCGGTGCGACCTCCGGTGATGGCAGTCCATTGGATTTCAGTGTTTCCATCCAGGGCTTCGACGCTCCCGACACTGCTCCCGGTGGCAGTCTGGCGCTGGGCGCGGACTGGTCGGCGCCCCAGGGCCTGCCGGCCGCGATCGCCGGATTGAGCCCGGCACCGGCCGGCGGCAGCGATGTGCTGCTGCTCCGGTTCTTCGCCCCGATGGGGGCGCCGGTCACGGCGATCTCTTCCAATGGCGGCGATGCACTCCTGGACGTGGATAGTGACCACGTCGCGCGCCTGACCAGCGATGGCATCAGCACGCCTACTCTGTTCGGCATCGCTGACTGTGGGCATGCCGATGTGTTCGCAGGCACGTTGAGCGCTGCGCGGGTGACTGCGACCTCTCTGGACCTGTCGCGCTACGTGGCCCAGCCAACCGGGCAGACGATGCTCTATCGCGCCGAGTCGATGGTCTATTACGTGGGTATCAATCCGGAGACGAAACAGCCTGGCCTGCGGCGAGCGCGTGCCGACAGCGATGGGGAGTACACGATCAATGAAGAGTTGGTGGAAGGCATCGAAAGCCTGCAGCTGATGTACGGCCTGGACAACACTGCCAACATCAGTATCAGCACTCCGCCGGCCGGCAACATCACCCAGCTCGACGCAGCCGGCGGGGTCAGCACGGATGCCAATGCCGAGGGTGCTGCACAGTGGTTGCGCGTGGGGCAGGTGCAGGTTGGATTGCTGGCGCGCAGCCCATCGCCGTCGTCCTCGGCCCAATCGGCCAATGCGCTATCGGTGCTCGGCGTTGAGTTCACCAACAGTGACAAGCCCGACGGTCGCTACCGGTCCAGTTATGAAGTGTCGATTGCCTTGCGCAATCGCTTGTTCGGAAACTGATCATGCCCCATTTCCAGCGTTCATTCAGACCCGTCACCGCCCCCCGCCAGCAACGCGGTGCGGTGTTGTATGTCGCGTTGATCATGCTCATCCTGCTGGCATTGCTGGGTATCGCTGGCATGCAGGTGGCGGGCATGCAGGAGAAGATGGCAGCCAACTACCGAGCCGCCAACCGGGCGTTCCAGAATTCAGAAGGTGTGGTGCGTGCAGCCGAGCGCACGGTGGAACAGATCGCCAATCGCCAGGATGTCGGCGACGAGAGCCTGGTACAGGCCAGCGATGTGACGCGGGTCTGCGATGACGGATTCGACCCGGCCGATTGGGCCGTGGAGCGCCGCGACGATACTCGCCCTGCCGTCAACGTAAGGCAGATCGACAGTTGCGTCATTGGTGAATCGGCGCTGGAGATGGGGCGGCCACTGGAAGACATCACACCGATCTACCAGATCACCGGATTTGCCACTGACGATGCGGATGCCAGCTCGTCCGCAGTGGTCATCGATACCGTATTCAAACTCTGAGGACGCAGGCCATGGCTTCGCGCAAATTCCGCTTCATGGCCGCAGGTGGCGCCGCACTGGCGCTGGGTGGGGGCTACTTCATCTATACCCTGATGGCGGCCCAGGGCCAGGGTACGCTGGCGCAGGCGCCGCTGAACATCCAGGTGCAGACGGCACCGGCCTTCCTGATGGCGCTGGATGATTCCGGCTCGATGCTGTGGGAGGTGCTGAACAATACCCGCGACGGTGTCTATCGCTGGAGCGGGACGAGCTTCTACAGTGGCAATGTGGCGTACGGCTATGTCGATTCCGGGAACATGTATCACTATGTTTTCCCCAGCTACGGCCGAGATTCAAATCTGGCAGTTCCGCCATTGGATGCCTATGGCTTTGTGCGATCTCCGGATGTCAACGGCTCCTACTTTGATCCTCGCGAGACCTATGATTCCTGGAAGACCGGGCTTACGGGTTCGGCTGCCAATTTCCCAAGTGTTCCGATTGATCCGGCCGCAGCGCCCCTGGATCCGCGACCGGGTACGCCAGACGGCAAGAAGACCGGCATCCTTAATCTCGCTGCCAATTCGACAATGACGTCCATTGTTGTGAGCGGAAAAGCCGCAAACTGGCGTTTTCAGTTCTATAGCGGTATGGAACTGCCGAAAGATACGAGGATTGAAAACAATCGATGCAGCGATATTACCAGCCGGAACAGCAGTGTGAAGGACGGCTTCGCTGTGCTGAATCAGAAGGTGACGCTGAGCAGAAGCTGCAGTGCCGCAATGGTGTTCTATCCAGCCACGTTCTACCTGGAAAACCCGGCCTCGCTGCCGGCCGATTACGGCTATACCGCATCCCCGGTGGCGGTGACCAACCCCGTTGGCGGGCGTCCGGGTACGCTCTACAGGTATGAGATCAAACTGGATAACTTCAACAAGGACCAGGCCAAGTACAACAAGGCGATGCAGAACTTCGCCAATTGGTTCAGCCTGTATCGGACCCGTCGCGAAGCGTTGATCGGTGCGGCCACCAATGCGCTGCATGGCACTACGAACCTGCGCGTGGGCTGGTTCCGAATCAATGATCGTGAGCAGGTCAAGATGCACAACATGACCGACGAGACCGAAAAGTCGAAGTTGCTTTACGACATCATGAGCAGAATGCGAGCCAGTGGTTCCACGCCTAACCGTTCTGCCGCAAAATACCTTGGCCAGCAGTTCCAGCGCACGGATGAAGGTGCGCCTGTGCTGCTGGCTTGCCAGAAGAATGCGGGCATGCTGTTCACTGATGGGTACATCAATGAAAGCGGTAACAATACTCTGATGAAGGACCTGGTGGCGCCTTACTACAAGGGCCCACTAGTCGAAGACCTTGATAACGGCTCTGTGCCGGTTCCTGCAGAGTGCAGCAGTTCCAGTCCGGACCCGTCATTGGACTGCAACAAGAAACTGCACATGAACTTCTACGGTGTGACGCTGGGTACTCAGGGCAAAGAGTTCGGCGTCAAGTACCTTCCGGACCCGAAGAGGCCCTGGGTGCTCAGCCCAGATCCGTATGTTGTCAAGCCCAATTTCCCGACCACGACGCAGGATCTCAAGCCGGAAGCGGTCGACGAGCTGTGGAACGCGGTGTATGACACCCGCGGCGAGATGGTCAACGCCACGCGCCCGGGCGAAATCACCGCTGCCATGCGCCGGATCATCAGCAATGTTGCCCAGGGGGCCACGCCGTCCGGCTCGCGTTCGTTGACGGGGGCTCGTATCGGCGTGGGCTCGCTGTCGGTGGAGCCGTTCTACGAGGCGACCAACAACGGCACCGACTGGTACGGCAGGCTGCATGCCTACTCGCTGAAAGTGGACGAATCTACGCGCGGGATTGTCTCGGAGGAGGCATGGGAAGCGTCGGCGAAGATGCCAGCGGCCGCATCACGCCGCATCCGCTTCTGGCGCAACGGTGAACTGGTTGATTTCACCGGCAGTAATGTCAGCCTGGCCAACCTGTGCGACAAGTCGAGTGTGATGTATCCGGGCATGCTGATCTGCAGTGCCTCGGAACTCGAAGGGCTCGCCACGAATTCGGCTACCGCCGTTGCGTACCTGCGTGGAGACACAACCAACGAAAAGCGCAGCGGCGGCAAGCTGCGCGACCGTACCACAGTGCTTGGGGACATCATCACCTCTACGCCGGCCCTGAGCTCGCCGCTCGATGACTACGGCTTCCGTCGCCTGCCAGGCGCGATGGGCACCAGTTATGCCGACTATATGGTCACCAAGCGCAATGACCGACGCTACATGGTCTACGCGGCTGCCAACGACGGGATGCTGCACGCCTTTGATGGCGGCATGGGCGCGGATGGCGAGATGGACAGCGATGGTGGCAAGGAGCTGTTTGCCTATATCCCATCCACATCGTTGGGTCATATGGGCAATCTGTTGCTGCCCAACGATCCCACCAACCAGAACGTCCAGCGCTTCCAGCATCGCTACTATGTCGATGGCCCGGTGACGATCAGTGATACCTACAGCGGCGGAAGCTGGACGACCTCGCTGGTCGGCACGGCGGGTGCCGGTGGGCGCAGCGTGTTCGCGCTGGATGTGTCTGATCCGGCCAGCTTCGGCGGCACCGGTTCGCTGCTGTGGGAGATTAGTGATCTCAATGCCTCGCTGGATGAGGACGTAAGGAACAATATCGGCTACGTGCTGGGCAAGCCGGTGATCGTCCCGATGAAGAACTCTGACGGCTCGGTGGGCTTCCGGGCGATCTTTGGCAATGGCTATGAAAGCAAGAGCGGAAAAGCCGTGTTGTTCGTGGTCGACATGGCGGCTGGCAATACGCCGACCATCCGCATGATCGAGGCGGTCGAGTCGGGTACGGATCTGCCTGCCGGCAGCAATGGGCTGGGCAACATTGTGGTGGTGGATCGTTGGGGTGGGGCTGGACAGAACGAACGGGTCCGCGATGGTCTTGCTGATACCGTCTATGGTGCTGACAAGCGCGGAGCGGTCTGGAAGTTCGACCTGCGTGCCGACGCGGCACCGACGGTTCCGCTGTTCACCACCGATACCCATGTCGATCGCAGTGACAAGCGAACCTATCGCCAACCCATCACCGGCGGCTTGACGGTAACCACAGGCCCATCCGGTGGCGTGATGCTGATCTTCGGCACCGGCAGCTTCTCGTACTACGGCGATGAGAACGACGCTGCGGTGCAGGCGCTGTATGGCATCAATGACGTTGAAACCGGGCAGCCCAGTGCTACGCTGACGTCGGCCAATCTGCGCCCGTTCGCGGCGCAATTTGAGAATGGCGTTCGCACCCTGCTTCCGGGCACTGTTCCGGCGCTGAGCCGCGGCTGGACCGTAACGCTGTCCAACAAGGAGCGTGCGGTCGGCAATCCGCGCATCGTTTCCGGAGTGGTGTTCATGCCCACCTATATCCCGTCCGAGGCCAAGGGCTGCTCGGTGGATGGCGCGAACTGGGTGTTTGGCCTGCAGGCCGGCAGTGGCGAAGCGGCAATGTCGCAGGTGCGCTTCGGTGCGCCGGACGGCACGTCGCCGGGGGCAGGTACGGCCGGTGTACCCCTGGAAACGGGCGGCAACGCACCGGTCAGGGATGTCACGACCTCTGTTGTCCCTCGCCTTGCGCCGCCGGATCCGGGTGAACCAGGAACTCCTCCACCGACGCCGCCGGGCGAGGCCTGCCTGATGCAGATTTCGGTGGCAGGTGCAAAACCGATGTACTTGCCTTACCCGTGTGGTCGCCAGTCGTGGAGGCAGATCCAGTGAGTAGTGTCCGTGCTTCGTCGATCAATGGAGTTGCTGCAATGCACACGACGTTCGCCCCTGGCCGCCTGGCCCGCGGATTCACTCTCATTGAACTGATGATCGTGGTGGCAGTCGTGGCGATCCTCGCTGCGATCGCGTACCCGAACTACAGCGAACATGTGCGAAAGTCGCGGCGTGCGCAGGCCAAGGCCGATCTGGTGGAGTATGCGCAGCTGGCCGAGCGCTACCACACCATCAACAACACCTATGTGGGCTTCACCTTCCCGGGCGGAGCTGATTCCATCAACTCGCCACGCGAGGGCGGCACTGCGGCCTACACCTTGTCCATGGAAACCGCGCAATCGACGTTTACGTTTACGGCGACGGCTGCCAATGCTCAGGCCGAAGACAAGTGTGGTGACCTGTCCCTCAACCAGGCCAATGTGAAGACATCCAAGGGCACGCTGTCCGAATGCTGGTGATGTGGAAAAGCGCGCCGGCGGGCGTCGTGGGCAGGAGTGTTGCACTCTCTGATCGAGGTGATTACAATGCGCCTCCCCGCCCGAATAGCTCAGCCGGTTAGAGCACTTGACTGTTAATCAGGGGGTCGTTGGTTCGAGTCCAACTTCGGGCGCCAGGTTATACGCATCAAAGGCTTGCGGTCATCCGCAGGCCTTTTTTGTTGTTAGCAGGGTCGATCGGTCCTGGTCCGTGTTGATCGGACGCGCCCGCTGTTGCTGACGATTATCCGGGAGTGCTCACGGCCGTCCGCGCAGATGCGCAGCGTCAGATTGGCTCCAGGGCTGCGGCCATCCGGTTGGAAGTAAAGCTGCGGCCGGCCACTGCTGGTGGTTCCCCGGATCTTGATGTTCGGAAAGCCTGCCTGGTGCATCAGAATAGCGTCGGCAGAAGAGGGGGGTTCGCGCCGGCCGCTTGTCCTGTAGATGACCCACCCCTGGCTCCAGTCGTCGCCGCAGTGGTGGCCATCGGTACTTGCGCAGATGCCGATCAAGTTTCGGCGCATGATCGCCTGGTAGCGCGCAGCAGCGAGTCCGGTCTGCAGGTTGATACGGGTGGCGTCCGCACGCTGCCGCAACAGCATCGAATGCAGGGTGGGCCATCCGGCGGCCAGCAGCACGGCCAACACCGCCACCACCGCCATCAGTTCGACCAGGTGCATGCCTCGCGGCGCCATAGGGCTGGGGATTGGGCAGTGGCGCATGAGTCCAGCCTCCCTCGTCCAGCGTCGCCGGCGCCATCAGGCACTGCCGCGCCCGCCTGCCCGGAAACCCCTCAGCTGGCCGTCACCGCTTGCCCCGTATACTCACCCTTCCCGGGAACTGGCAACACCATGAGCGACCGTTTTGAACTCGTCTCGCCGTATTCGCCGGCAGGCGACCAGCCTGATGCCATCGCAAAGCTGACCAGCAACTTCGAAGCGGGCATCGCCAAGCAGACCCTGCTGGGCGTCACCGGTTCGGGCAAGACCTACACCATCGCCAACGTCATCCAGAACGTGCAGAAGCCGACGCTGATCATGGCGCCGAACAAGACGCTGGCGGCGCAGCTGTACGGTGAGTTCAAGGCATTCTTCCCGCACAACGCGGTGGAGTACTTCGTCAGCTACTACGATTACTACCAGCCGGAAGCCTACGTGCCGTCGTCGGACACCTTCATCGAGAAGGACAGTTCGATCAACGAGCACATCGAGCAGATGCGGCTGGCGGCGACCAAGACCCTGCTGTCGCGCCCGGATGCGATCGTGGTGGCCACGGTGTCCGCGATCTATGGCCTGGGTGCACCCGAGGACTATCTGTCGCTGCGCCTGATCCTGTCCAAGGGCGAGCGCATCGACCAGCGCGACCTGATCAATCACCTCACCCAGCTGCAGTACACGCGCAACGAGTACGAGCTGCAGCGCGGTACGTTCCGCGTGCGTGGCGAAGTGATCGACGTGTTCCCGGCCGAGTCGGACAGCGAGGCGCTGCGCCTGGAACTTTTCGATGGCGAGGTCGAGAAGATCACCCTGTTCGACCCGCTGACCGGCGAGACGCTGCGCAACATGCAGCGTTTCACTGTTTATCCGAAGACACACTACGCGACCACGCGCGAGCGCGTGCTGGCAGCGATCGAGACGATCAAGGTGGAGCTGAAGGAGCGGCTGGAGCAGCTGTACGCGCAGAACAAGCTGGTGGAGGCGCAGCGCCTGGCCCAGCGCACCCAGTTTGACCTGGAAATGATGGCCGAGGTTGGCTACTGCAACGGCATCGAGAACTACTCCCGGCATCTGACCGGCAAGAATGCCGGCGAGCCGCCGCCGACCCTGTTCGATTACCTGCCGCCGGATGCACTGCTGGTGATCGACGAATCGCACGTGACCATTCCGCAGATCGGCGCCATGTTCAAGGGCGACCGCTCGCGCAAGGAGACCCTGGTCGAATTCGGTTTCCGCCTGCCGTCGGCGCTGGACAACCGCCCGCTGCGCTTCGAGGAATGGGAGGAGCGCTGCCCGCGCAGCATCTACGTGTCGGCCACGCCCGGGCCCTACGAACTGCGTGAAGCCGGTGACGAGATCACCGAACTGGTGGTGCGCCCGACCGGCCTGATCGACCCGGTGGTGGAGATCCGCCCGGTCGGTACCCAGGTCGACGACCTGATGAGCGAGGCCAACGCGCGCATCAAGGCGGGCGACCGCGTGCTGGTTACCACGCTGACCAAGCGCATGGCCGAGAATCTCACGGAATACCTCACCGAACATGGTATCCGCGTGCGCTACCTGCACTCGGACGTGGACACGGTCGAGCGCGTGGAGATCATCCGCGACCTGCGGCTGGGCAAGTTCGACGTGCTGGTCGGCATCAACCTGCTGCGCGAAGGCCTGGACATGCCCGAGGTATCGCTGGTGGCGATCCTTGATGCCGACAAGGAGGGCTTCCTGCGTTCCACCGGTTCGCTGATCCAGACCATCGGCCGTGCCGCGCGCAACGTGCGTGGCAAGGCGATCCTGTATGCGGACAAGATCACCCGTTCGATGCAGGCCGCGATCGATGAGACTGACCGCCGTCGTGCCAAACAGGTCGAGTACAACGAGGAACATGGCATCGTGCCGCGCTCGGTGGCGCGCCCGATCGTCGACGTACTGGAAGGCGCGCGTTCGGATGCGGCAGAGAAGGAAGCGAAGAAGGGCAAGGGCAAGGGCAGGCCTGGCGTGGCCGAGGACGGGGGCGACTATCGCTCGCTCAGCCCGGCCCAGCTGGCGTCCCGTCTCAAGGCGCTGGAACAGCAGATGTACCAGCATGCGAAGGACCTCGAATTCGAGGACGCGGCCCGCGTGCGCGACCAGATCAGGCAGCTGAAGGAGGCGAGTCTGGGCTGAACGCGGCAGTGCAGCATCTTCTTCACGAAAGTATTGCACTTCACGGCGGGCATACGTAATATACGCGGCCTGCACCGACGCAATCGCGAACGTTCAGAAGCAAAAACGGGCGGTTAGCTCAGCGGTAGAGCACTACCTTGACATGGTAGGGGTCACAGGTTCGAACCCTGTACCGCCCACCACGAAGTCCTCGGGAGAGGGCTGTCGTGAAATGCAAAGCCCGGCCCTGGCGCCGGGTTTTTACGTAGCAAAGGCCAGCTTTCGGGCGGCAAGAACAAGATGGGCGGTTAGCTCAGCGGTAGAGCACTACCTTGACATGGTAGGGGTCACAGGTTCGAACCCTGTACCGCCCACCACCTGGCTCCCGGCACTGCCGGTGCAACGGTGGATCAGAATGAAAGCCGGCCCCGGGCCGGCTTTTTTCGTTTGCGCCAGTGGGCTGCAGCCAGCGGTCAGCGTTGGGCCACCCATTCGTCGATGCTGATCATGCGCTGCAGCCGCCAATGCCCGTCCACGCGTTCCCAGACCTGCGCAACGCGTGCCGAGCCGGTGCGCTGCTGCGGGGTGTCCGCCCGCAGGGGCTGGTTGCCCACGCGCAGCACGCGATCCTGGCGCAGCCGGTAAAGCTGAAGGGTGGCCGGGTCTGCTTTCTCATCCGGCATTGGAGATGCTCCTGCCTGCCCAGCCTCGGCCTGCAGGATCTGGCTGCGCAGGGAAGCATCCCCGGCGTCGGTATCGCGGCCGAACAGGCCAGCGCACAACAGCAGCAGGGCAAGCATCGGCATGGCACGGTGCTCCGGAGAAGGGAGTCCAGCGTGGCACTGCCCCCTGCGGTGTGAAACCGGTATGCGACGAAAGCCGGTAAAGCGCGCGCCAAGGCGCCCGGGGAAGGATGAATCCGGGGCCGGAAGTGCCGGGCCGCCCCAAGAGACGGCCCGGCGCGATGCCCGATGCGGGTGGGCGCCGATCAACACCGCTGCGCTGGGTCAGCGCTGCCGACCCGCAGCTCGGCTTCGATTACAGCGGATCACAGCACAGCACCTGGCCAGGCTTGCCGGAGTTGCCGAACGGGCAGCTCGGATGCGGCTCGCAACCGGGCGCATAGCCGGTCTTGGGCGCAACGGCAAAGGCCTGGCTGGTGCCGAAGGCCATGGCCGCGACAACGACGATACCGGCGACAGACGAGAACAGCTTCTTCTTACCGATCATGCGTGGCTCCTTCAGGTGTGGAAATGCACGGTGTAGGCCGTTTGCGGGACGGCCTTGCACAGGTCAGTTCGGCTGGCAGCAGATGCGGGTACCACCGATTGTCCCGTTGCCGCCGAAAACGCAGCCCGGCGTGTAGGTGCAGCCCGGCGCGAAGCCAGCCTTGGTTGGCTTCGCAAAGGCCTGGGACGCGCCGAACGACAGCGCGGCGACAACGACGATACCGGCGACGGACGAAAGGACCTTCTTTCCGATCATGTGTATCTCCTTGGTTGGCGTTGGTGTTGCAGTTGCCGAAGGCACCGGAGTGCCGGTTGTGGCGCGAATCTGGTGGCGAGGGCGGGCGCGCGGATCGGGCGCGTGGCGCCTCAGTGCAATGCAAGGCGAGGCGCCAGCGACTTCATGGCGGCCTGCACGACCTGCTCATCGAGTTGGCCGACGTGTTTGTAGGCCACGCTGCCATCTGCAGCCAGCACCACCAGCATCGGTGTGACCGTGGCGCGGTAGCGTCTGGCGGCCTCGCCGTCGCTGTCGATGGCAATCGGGAAGCGCAGATCGTGCTTGCCGGCGTAGTCGGCCAGTTCATCGTAGGGAGGAAGCCCCACGCCGACCAGCTCGCTGGTGCCACGTCCGCCAGCAATCTGCTGCAGCTGCGGCATCGAGGCCAGGCAATAGCGGCAGGCGGTGGAAAAGAAGTACAGGATCTGGGCAGTGCTGCGTTCGCCGCCGATCATCACCCGGGTGCGCTGGGTGGTTTTCAATGCCAACGTATCGGCACGCGTGCCCAGCGCCAGGCCATGCGCCTCATGCTGCATGGCCTGCAGCTGGGCGGCCATCTGCTCGTTGATCTGCCGCAACTGGCGGTTCTGCCATCCCAGCGCGATGATCAACGCCGACAGCAGCAGGGCAGCAACAGGAACCAGGGCGCGCTTGAGCATTGATCATCCTTGAACGCAGCGTTGTCCGGAACATACCCGAACTGCGGCGCGAGTTGTTAAGCAGACGTTCCGCGCGTCGCCGTCAATGCCCTGCCCGTACTGGACTGCCTCCTGCGCAGGCGTGCGCGTCCCTACCACTCTCAGGATCCGTCTCAGATGAGCGAGCATGTTCCGGCTCCCCGGACCAATCCATTCGTCGAGCTGCTGTTCGGCGGCAACATGCTGGAAGGCACCTTCAAGGCCGTGGTCTGGGTAGCTCTGCTGGCTGCGGTGCTGGCCTGGGCCACCTTCCGCTGAGCCATCGTGCCCCTGCGCTCAGGCGTTGAAGACCTGCCGCAGGCTGTGCAGCGTAGCCTGGCGGTGCTCCTTTGCGGTCGCTTCGCTCATCTCAAGTTCCTGCAGGCGCAGCCCGACCAGGGTCATCGACAGCGCGTAGGTGCGTGCCGCATCGGCGACGCGCGAAAGCCCGAGTGCGCGGCGGGCCAGCGCATCCACATGCTCCAGATCGGGCATAAGGCCCAGATACGCACGTTCTGCGCTGTCCAGGTCGGGAGCACACAGGATCGCATGGGCTTCGAGGGGGGCGGAGACGCAGGCCATGAGGGGTGTCCTTGTCTGTAACGGGCGCTCGCTCAGAACGAGCGCATCAGGGAAACGAAGGCCGACGTCTGTGTCCCACGCCGCGCCATCGGGCTGTCCTTTACTGCATCGCCGAACCGCTGGTTGGCGGCCAACGGACGGCTGATGGCAGCGGAGAACAGCAACAGGCGCAGCAGGGTCGGGGGCAGCAACGGCATCGATCAGCCACTTTGCGGAGGATGGCTGTGCATGGTGCGGGCGCAACATTGTCAGAACATTGCGCGTCGGCAATCGGCACGCGAAGGCGCCCAAACCCGGCGCAAGGCACTATGATCGGCAGCGTTTCCGGTAGCCGAGCCCCCTGATGCGCATCCTCCTGGTCGAAGACGATCCCGATCTGTCCCGAGCCCTGCAATCGGGCCTGGAGCGGCAGGGCGTGGTCGCCGACGTCGTCGGAAGCCTGGCCGAAGCTACGATCGCGCTGCGTGAACCGGTACACCAGTTGATGTTGCTCGACCGCCAGCTGCCCGATGGCGATGGCGCGGCGTTCGTCGCCACCGCGCGTGCACTGCGGCCTAACCTGGCGGTGATCATGCTGACCGCCAAGGGCACGTTGTCAGACAAGGTCGAGGGCCTGGATGTGGGGGCCGATGACTACCTGGTGAAGCCAGTGGCGATCGAGGAACTGATGGCGCGGATCCGTGCAGTCTCACGGCGGCCCTCCGCGATGGTGACGCCGCGCCTGCACCTGGGGCGGCTGGAATTCGACTTCGAATCGCTGCAGGCGCAGGTGGGAGGCCAGCCGCTGGCACTGCCCCGGCGCCAGGTGCTGGTGCTGCAGGCGCTGGCGATGCGCCAGGGGCGCACGGTCACACGCAGCGCGCTGGAAGCGGCGGTGTACGGGTTTGATGACGAGATCCAGTCCAATGCACTCGACGCGCACATTTCCAAGCTGCGCAAGGCGCTGCAGCAGGCCGGGGCTGGTGTGGAGATCCATGTGATCCGCGGCGTCGGCTATCTGCTGGCGGAGGCGTGAGATGACCCGACCGATCCGCTCCATCACGCTCGGCCTGGCCTGGCGGTTGTTCCTGGCGCAGGCCTTCACTGTGTTGTTCGCGGTGGTCGCGTTGATCCTGACCTGGGGCGACAAGGACACTTGGGGAATGGACATGTTCACGGCCGAGGCGGTAGCCAAAGCCGTGCACAGCGAAGGCGGCCGGCTGGTACTGGACCAGGCGCGCTGGGACAGGCTCAATGCCGGGGCGGGGGGCAACCTCTGGTTCGCGGCGGTTGATGACAGGGGCACGTGGCTGGAGCGCGGCACGATCCCTGCGGTCCACGCCCCATTGCTGGCACGCTTGCCGACAGTGGGCGCCACCGAACTGGGTTCACTGGTGCCGCCCTATCTGGACGTTGCGCGGGTGATGATCCGCAACGAGGATGGGCGGCGCATCACGGTTATGGTGGGCGGGGCGCCGAAGGGCGGGCTGCTGGACGGCGCACTGATGGTGCTGCGCCTGATCGGCCTGTGGTTCTTCCTGCCGCTGATCGTGATCACGCTGCTGGTGATGCCGACCGTGATCCACCGTGCGATGCGCGGCGTGCGTCGATCCGCACAGCAGGCCAAGGAGCTGGATATCGGCCAGCCGGGTGCGCGGCTGGATGCGCAGCTGGTATCGACCGAGGTCGCGCCGCTGGTGGAAGCTTTCAACGACGCGATCGACAAGGTGCAGCAGGGCTATGCAGCACGTGACAAGTTCCTCGCCGATGCCGCGCACGAGCTGCGGGTGCCGATTGCAGTGGTACAGGCGCGCTTGTCGCAGCTGCCGCAGGGTGAGCTGAAATCGCAGCTGCTGACCGACGTGGCGCGGCTCGGCAACGTCGCCGAGCACCTGCTTGACCTGCAGCGGCTCGATCGCAATGTCGGCGCACTGCAGCGGCTGGATCTGGCGCTGCTGGTGCGTGAAGCGGCCGCCGATCTGGCGCCACTGGTGGTCGGCGCCGGCTATGGCTTCGAGGTGGATGCGCCGGAGTCGCCCGTGTGGATCCATGGCGACAGCCTGGCGCTGGGGCGGGTGATCGCCAACCTGGTGCACAACGCCATCGTCCACGGCGGCGGGCGCGGCACCATCTGCGTGCGCCTGGATGCACGTGGCCTTCTGGAAGTCAGCGATCAGGGCGCCGGTATTCCGGTGAGTGACCGTGAAGCGATCTTCGAGCCGTTCCATCGCCTGCGCGCGGCGGGCAGCGGCAGTGGCCTCGGCCTGCATCTGGTGAAGGAAATCGTGCAGCATCACGGCGGCTCGGTCAGTGTCGGCGAGGCCACCGGCGGTGGTGCCAGCTTCCGGGTCAACTTCCATCGCGGCACCGTCCGGCGCTGACAGCCGCGCGGGGGAAACCCCGATAGGCAGCCTGTAGCGCCTGGCGGCAGGCTGATGGAATGGCTTCCGAACGTTCCGCGCCGGCCCTGTTCGGCCCCGGCTGCGCTGCCGGCCTGGTGCTGGGCGCGCTGGCCTGCGTGCAGATGCCGGCGCTGCTGCCGCTGTGGCTGAGCGCGCCGATGGCGGTTGCCGGCGGCGCGGGCTGGCTGCTGCGCTGGCGCGGCCGCCCCTGGGCTGCAATCGTGCTCGGCCTGGCATGGGCAACATTGCACGGGCATTGGGCGCTGCACGGCCAGCTGCCACCCGGCGCGCCGCCGCAGGATGTGCGGGTGAGCGGACGGGTGGCCGATCTTCCGCAGCGGGGGCCCGGCTACACCCGTTTCGTGTTGCACGTGGACGAGGCCGATGCGCTGCCAGCGCTGCGCGGCAAGCGCCTGCAGGTCACCTGGAACGATCCGTGGCGCGGGTCGTCAGCGCACGAGGCCGAGGGTGGGCGGCATGCGGTTCGTGCGGGATCGCATTGGCAGTTGCCGCTGCGCGTGCGTGCGCCACGTTCGCGGATCAATCCCGGCGGCTTCGATGGCGAACGCCATGCTTTGCTGCGCGGCATCTCCGGCAATGGCACGGTACGCGACCCGGGGGCTGCGCGTGAGCGCGCGCCTGCGCAGGGCCTGCCAGCCTGGCGCGAGCGCAGTAGTGACGCCATCGCTACGCAGGTGGCACATCCTGCCGCGCGGTTCGTGCAGGCCTTGGCGCTGGGCGATACCCGCGGGCTGTCCGATGCCGACTGGGAACACCTGCGCGCGCTGGGCCTGACCCATCTGGTCGCCATTTCCGGTTTTCACGTCGGCGTGGTGGCGGGCTTCGGGGTACTGCTGTGCCGCTTGCCGTGGTGGCTGTGCCCGGTGCTGGGACGTTGCTGGCCACGGCCACAGGCGGCGGCATGGGGTGCAGCGCTGGCCGCAGCCGCCTATGCCGTGGCCGCCGGCGGCGCGCTGCCAACGGTGCGCGCGGCGCTGATGATCGGGCTGGTGGCACTGGCCCGTGCCGGACGTCGCCCGGTGGGTGCGGGGCAGGGGTTGGCCCTGGCCGCGATGGTGATGCTGCTGCCGGCGCCGCTGTCGGTGTTGTCGGCCGGCTTCTGGCTCAGCTTTGGCGGGGTGCTGTGGCTGCTGTGGTGCCTGCCGCGAACCGGGCCGGAGGGCGCCGGTGGGGGCCTGCGTGGCTTCCTGGCCGCCCAGGGCGTGGCCAGCCTCGGCCTGTTGCCGCTGTGCGTGGCCCTGTTCGGCGGCACCGCGCGGTTGGGGCCGCTGGTCAACCTGCCGATCATTCCGTGGTGGACGTTGCTGGTGGTGCCGTTGTCGTTGCTGGGTACGGGGCTGCATGCGCTGCACGAGGGAGCCGGCCGCTGGTCCTGGCGTGCTGCGGCCCGGCTGTTCGAGCTGAGCTGGCAGGCGCTGCAGCCACTGGCGCTGCACCCGCAGGCCATGTGGTGGTTGGCCGAGGCGCCGCGCTGGGCCGTACCGGCGGCATTGGCGGGGGTGTTCTGGTGGCTGCTGCCACGCGGCGCCGGCGGTGGCCTGGCGGGCCTGCTGCTGTGCCTGCCGCTGTTGTGGCCGGCGCGGCATGCACCGGCCGAGGGGGAACTGGAGCTGCTGGTGCACGATGTGGGGCAGGGCACAGCGGTGCTGGTGCGTACAGCGCGGCACGCACTCTGGTACGACGTAGGGCCTCCGACCGGCGGCGAGGGCAACGAGCGCATTCTGGTCCCGGCCCTGCGCGCGCTCGGCCAGGCGCCGCCCCGGCAGGTGATGCTCAGCCATGACCATCTGGATCACACCGGCAGCCTGTCCAGCCTGCGACGGCAGCTGCCCGGACTGCAGCTGCTGGCGCCGCCGGGCAGCACCATCGCTGGCGCCACGTCCTGCCACCACGGGCTGCGCTGGCAGTGGGACGGGGTAGATTTCCAGGTCCTGCACCCGGCGCCGGGCAGCCGTCAGGCCGAGAACGAAGACAGCTGCGTGCTGCGCATCGCCAGCCACCACGGCGTGGTCCTGCTGCCGGGTGACATCGGCCGGCCGGCCGAGCGGACGCTGCTGCAGGCGTCTCCGGCCGCGCTGAAGGCGGATGTGGTGCTGGTGCCGCATCATGGCAGCGGTGGCAGCTCCAGCGCGCCGTGGGTGGCCGCCGTGGCGCCACGGTTGGCGGTGGTTTCGGCCGGCCACCGCAACCGTTTCGGCCATCCACGCCAGGACGTGGTCCAACGCTGGCAGGCGCAGGGGGCGGAAGTGCTGGCCACGGCCGACTCCGGAGCGATCCGCGTATGGCTTGGTGCACAAGGGCTGCAGCTGCGTGAACAGCGTATCCACGCATCCCGGTGGTGGGATGCCGCTGGGCGGGCGCGGTCGGCTGCTATCCTATCGCCGAACGAACAAGCGGCCGTTGGGCCGGAGGGTTGAAACGTGTGGGAACTGGTCAAGGCCGGTGGCTGGCCAATGGTGCCGCTGCTGCTGTTGGGCGTACTGGCTTTGGCGATCATCCTGGAGCGTTTCTGGTCCCTGCGGCGAACGGAAGTGCTGCCGCCCGGGCTTGGCCAGGAAGTGCGCAACTGGGCCGCACGCGGCAAGCTTGACCCGGCGCACCTGCAGACCCTGCGCGCCAACTCGCCGCTGGGCGCGCTGCTGGCCGCTGCGCTGGAAGCGCGCAACCGCCCGCGCGACCAGATCCGTGAGCGGATCGAGGACACCGGGCGCCACCTGGTGCACCGCATGGAGCGCTTCCTCAACGCGCTGGGCACCATCGCCTCGGCCGGCCCGCTGCTGGGCCTGCTGGGCACCGTGATCGGCATGATCCAGATGTTCCTGGGCATCCTCGACCATGGCGTGGGCGACGTGAACCAGCTGGCCGGCGGCATCGGCAAGGCGCTGGTGTGCACCGCCACCGGCATGATCGTGGCCATCCCGGCGCTGATGTTCCATCGCTATTTCAAGGGCCGGATCCACAGCTATGTGGTGGAAATGGAACAGGAAGCCAGTGCACTGCTGGATACGCTCGACGGCCGCCCCGGGGTGATGAACCCGGCCGCGCCGGCGCGGCCGGCCCACGCTGCCACGGCGAAGGTCTGATCGATGCGTATCGGCAATGACCGATCCCAGGATGAGCCGCATATCGATCTGGTGCCGCTGATCGACGTCATCCTGGTGCTGATCATCTTCTTCGTGGTCACCACCACCTTCGATGCGCGCTCGACGCTGCAGGTGCAGCTGCCGACCGCCAGCCAGCAGCCCAGCAACGAGCCGCCGCGCTCGCTCAGCGTGCTGATCAACGCCGAAGGCCGCTATTTCATCAATGACCAGGAAGTGCTGCGCAGCGATGTCGAGTCGGTCAAGCAGACCATCGCATCGGTCGCCGGCAGCGATCGCAGCCAGCCGGTGCTGCTGCGCGCCGACGCACGCACCCCCTACCAGGCCGTGGTGACTGCGCAGGACGCGCTCGGTCAGCTCGGTTTCCGTCGTATCGCCATTGCAACTGCGCCAGAGGTGCGTCCATGAGTTCCCATCACGCGCCGGTGTGGCCGATCTACAAACGTCTGCTGGGCTACACCCGCACCTACTGGGTGTTCATGGTGGGCGCGGTCATCGCCATGGTGGTCGAAGCCCTGGCCGGCTATCACTTCACCAAGCTGATGGAGCCGCTGGTCAACGAGGGGTTTGTCGATCCGCAGCCGCGCGCGGCCGTGGTCCTGCCGCTGACCATCCTCGGCCTGTTCCTGATGCGCAGCGTGGCCACCTGGGTCAGCGACTATACGCTGGCCAAGACCGGCCGCAGCGTGGTCCGCGACCTGCGTGAGCAGGTGCTGCAGAAGTACCTGCACCTGCCGTCGTCGCACTTCGACACCGAAGCAACGCCGGTGATGGTCAGCCGCCTGAACTTCGATACCGAGCAGGTCACCCAGGCCAGCGCCGACGCGCTGAAGACCGTGGTGGCCGATACCCTCACCATCATCGCGATGCTGGCGGTGATGCTGCAGATGAGCGTCAAGGTAACCCTGGCGATGCTGCTGGTGGTGCCGCTGATCGGTGCCATCGTGTCCTACGTGGGCAAGCGCTATCGTCGCATCAGCCGCGGCATCCAGGACGGCATGGGCACGATGGCGCAGACCGCCGAGCAGTCCTTGGCGGCGCAGCAGGAAGTGAAGGTGCACGGCACCCAGCAGCATGAGATCTCGCGCTACTCGCGCCTGGCCAACCGCATGCTGGCGCTGAACATGAAGGTCGAGGTCACCCGCGCGGCGGCGTCCAGCGTGGTGCAGTTCCTGGCCGCACTGGCGCTGGCGGTGATCGTCTGGGTGTCGACCCGCGAAGCCCTGGCCGGCCGCCTCAATGCCGGCCAGTTCATGGGCCTGATGACCTCGATGATGGCGATCATTCCTTCGCTGCGGCGCCTGACCAGCGTGCAGACCTCGATTTCGCGCGGCGTGTCCGCCGCCGAGCGCCTGTTCGGCATCCTCGACATGCCGGTGGAGCGCGACGAAGGCCAGCACCGCGTGCAACGCGTGCGTGGCGAACTGGCGTTCGACCACGTCATGCTGCGCTACCGCGAAGACAGTGGCGTCGCCCTGGACGACATCAGTTTCGTTGCCAGGCCGGGTACGGTGACGGCCATTGTCGGCCGTTCCGGCAGCGGCAAGACCAGCCTGATCCGGCTGGTGCCACGCTTCTACGAGCCCAGTGGCGGCGTCATCACCCTCGATGGCGTGGCGCTGGATGACTATCCGCTGGCTGACCTGCGCCGGCAGGTGGCGATCGTCGGGCAGAAGGTGATGCTGTTCGATGACACCATCGCCGCCAACATCGCCTATGGCATGGAAGCGACCGACGAGCAGATCCGTGCGGCGGCCGAGGCCGCCAACGCCTGGGAGTTCATCGCGCGGATGCCGCAGCAGCTGCAGACGCCGGTAGGCGAGAACGGCGCGCTGCTGTCCGGTGGCCAGCGCCAGCGCCTGGCGATCGCCCGCGCGATCCTGCGCGACGCCCCGATCCTTATCCTCGACGAAGCCACTGCGGCGCTGGACAACGAATCCGAGCGCCTGGTGCAGGACGCGCTGCAGCGCCTGATGCCCGAACGCACCACGCTGGTCATCGCGCACCGGCTGTCGACCATCGAGCATGCCGACCAGGTGCTGGTGATGGACCATGGCCGCATCGTTGAACGCGGCACCCACAAGGAGCTGCTCGAGCTGGGCGGCCTGTACCAGCATCTGCACAGCATGCAGTTCCGCGAAAGGCAGGACTGATGGCCGGCAAGGGTACCCAGACCCCGGCGTACTGGTACGACGGCAGCCCGGTTCCGTGGGCGATGCGCCTGCTGGCACCGCTGTACGTCGGCGTCACCGCGCTGCGCCGGCGCGCCTATCGGCGTGGCTGGCGCAAGCGTTACACGCTGCCGGTGCCGGTCATCGTGGTTGGCAACATCACCGCCGGTGGCACTGGCAAGACGCCGCTGACCATCGCACTGGTGGAGCGCCTGCGTGCCGCCGGCTGGAAGCCGGGCGTGGCCAGCCGCGGTTACGGGCGCGAGGATGCCGACACGCCACTGTGGGTAAAGGCCGATACGCCGACCGCCAAGGGCGGTGACGAGCCGGTGCTGATCGCCTGGAAGACCGGCGTGCCGGTACGCGTGGACAGTGATCGTGTTGCTGCCGGCAGGGCGCTGATCGAGGCTGGCTGCGATGTGATCGTCTGCGATGACGGCCTGCAGCATTACCGGCTGGCGCGCGACATCGAGATCGAAGTGGTCGATGCGCAGCGTCGCTATGGCAATGGCCGGATGATTCCGGCCGGGCCGCTGCGCGAGCCGGTCAGCCGCGCCAGCGAGTGCGATTTCCGCGTGGTCAATCTCGGCCAGGCCGATGAGGAGACCGCGGCACAGGCCTGTGGCTTCGGCCAGTGGCCAATGGCCCTGCACATCGACAGTGCGCAGCCGCTGGCCGGTGGCCGCGCGCGCCCGCTGGCGTACTTCAAGGGCCAGCGCGTGCATGCGGTGGCCGGCATCGCCCATCCGCAGCGCTTCTTCGACATGCTGCGCGCGCGTGGCATCGGCGTCGTGCCGCATGCGTTCGCCGACCACCAGGCCTATCAGCCGCAGGACCTGTCCTTCGGCAGCCAGTTGCCGGTACTGATGACCGAAAAGGATGCGGTGAAATGCCGGGCGTTCGGCAACGACTGGCACTACGCGGTTCCGCTGCGCGCCGAGTTGCCCGCCGCGTTCTGGGTGGCGCTGACTGACCGCCTGGACAAGCTGCGACCGAACTGAGCGGCGCAGCGGCGCTTGCATTCACGCGCCGCCGGCCGCATTCCCCTTGTAACGAGCCTGCCGAGTACCGCCCCATGACCGAATTCGTCGTCGCCATCCCGGCCCGCTATGCCGCCTCGCGGCTGCCCGGCAAGCCGTTGCGCCTGCTGGGTGGTGAACCGCTGGTACTGCACGTGGCGCGCCGCGCGCTGCAGGCCGGCGCCCGGGAGGTCTGGGTAGCGACCGACGATCAGCGCATTGCCGATGCGCTGTCCGGGCTGGCCGAGGTGAAGGTGGCAATGACCGCTGCGTCGCATGCGTCCGGCACCGATCGCCTGGCCGAGTGCGCACGCATTGCCGGCTGGGCCGATGACACGGTGGTGGTCAACCTGCAGGGCGACGAGCCGTTCGCACCGGCGGCCGGCATCCGCGCCGTGGCCGAGGTACTGGCCAACGGCACTGCACCGATGTCGACCCTGGCCACCGCCGTCGAGGACGCGCCTACGCTGTTCGACCCGAACGTGGTCAAGCTGGTGCGCAACGTGCGCAACGAGGCGATGTACTTCAGCCGCGCGCCGATCGCCTGGCACCGCGATGGCTTTGCACGCAGCCGCGACGCGCTGCCGGCCGGTCACAACTGGCTGCGCCATATCGGCATCTATGGCTACCGTGCCGGTTTCCTGCAGCAGTTCGCGGCAATGCCGCCGGGCCAGCTGGAGCAGGTCGAATCGCTGGAGCAGCTGCGTGTGCTGGAGGCGGGCTACCCGATCAGTGTGGCGATCTCGCCGGAACCGTTCCCGCCGGGCATCGACACGCCCGAGGACCTGGAGCGCGCCGAAGCGCTTCTTCAGGTGCTGGCTGCCCGATGAAACTGCTGGTCGTCTGCCTCGGCAACATCTGCCGTTCGCCGATGGCCGAAGGTGCGCTGCGTGCACGCCTGGAGGCCTCGCCGCTGGCCGGGCAGGTGCAGGTGGATTCGGCCGGCACCGGCGACTGGCACGTGGGCGAGCCACCGGACCGGCGTGCGATCGCCTGCGCGGCCGGGCACGGTGTGGACATCGGCAGCCTGCGCGCACGCCAGCTGCAGGCCGCGGATTTCGACCGTTTCGACTGGATCCTGTGTGCCGACGAGGCCAACCTGCGTGACGCCGGCCGTATCGCCACGCCGGCCCAGCGCGAACGGCTGGCGCTGTACCTGCCCTGGTCCGGCGCGCAGGGGCGGATCGCGATCCCCGATCCGTACACCGGCGGGAGCGATCATTTCGAACAGGTCTGGTCGCTGGTCGACGATGCTGCAAAACGTGCAGTGGCACGACTGTTGCATGACGCCGACTCCGGCATAATCGGATCATGAACGTCCAGCCCGTCCCGGACCTGCCCGAGTTCGCCACCTGGCTCAACGCCAGCCCCTGCACCCTGACCGAACTGCGCGGCCGGCCGGTCGCGCTGCTGTTCGTCAATGCGGCCTCCGCCTGGAGCGCGCAACGCCTGGCCGAGTTCGGCCAATGGCTGTCGCGCCATCCGGGCAAGCTGCAGCCGCTGGTGCTGCAGGTGCCGCGCTTCGATTTCGAACGTGACGCCAGCGCTGCACTGAAACTGCTGCGTCGCCAGGGCCTGACCATGCCTGTGCTGCTGGATGCCGACTGGGATGGCTGGCGCCGCTTCGGCGTCAGCGCCTGGCCGACCCTGGTGCTGCTGGATGCACAGGGCAGGGAGCAGCAACGGCTGATCGGGCTGGGGGCCCCCGGTGAACTGGAACGCGCCTTGAACGCGCTGTGCCAGGGAGCCCCTTCGGCGCCGTCGCGCGGGGGCAGCGAACTGCATCCGGAACCGCGCCAGGCCCTGCGCTTCCCGTTGGGGCTGGCAGTCAGCACCGAGCGCCTGTACATCGCCGACAGTGGCCACCACCGCATCCTTGAATGCAGCCACGGTGGCCGCATCCTGCGCCAGTTCGGCCTCGGTACCGCCGATTTCATGGATGGCAACCTTGCCGAAGCGGCATTCCATCGCCCGCAGGCGCTGGTGCTGGAGCGCGATTCGCTGTACGTGGCCGATACCGGCAACCATGCCGTGCGCCGCATCAACCTGTTGACCGGCACCGTCGACACCCTGTGTGGCAACGGGCGTCCCGGTGCGCCGGTGGAAGGTCCGGTTGCGCAGCCGCGGCAGGTCTCGCTGGACCACCCGGTCGGCTTGGCCATTGCCGACAACCAGCTGCACATCGCGATGGCCGGCGACAACCGCATCTGGAGCTACCACCTGGGTCAGCGCAGCCTGCAATGGCGCGCCGGCAGCGGCTCCATTGACGAGCGTGATGGCAGCGGCCATCTGGCGGCCTTCGCCCAGCCCACCGCGCTCGCCGTGGTGCAGCAGGTGCTGTACGTGGCCGATGCGCTGGGTTCCTCGATCCGCGCGCTTCAGCTGCGTGGCGACCTGGTGCAGACCCTGGTCGGGCAGGGGCCCTGGCGCTTCGGCAGTGAAGACGGTCCCCGCGCCCAGGCCAGCCTGCAGTTCCCGCAGGCCATCGCGCTGAGCCCGGATGCGCCGCTGCTGTGGATTGCCGATACCGGCAACGGTCGCCTGCGCACGCTGCGCCTCGGCGGAGGCGAACTGACGACCCAACCGCTGCCGCGTCGCCTGCATGGCCCGGCCGGCCTGGCGGTGGGGCCGGGGCGGTGTGGATTGCCGAGACCGACGCCCATGCCGTGCTGCGATTCGATCCCGACAGTGGCGTGCTCAGCGAAGTGCCGATCAGCGAATGACCGACGTTCCCGCCCCGGCCTTCGACGGCAAGGCCTTCGCGGCCCAGCTCAGCACCGCGCCCGGCGTGTACCGCATGTACGCCGCCGACGACACCCTGCTGTATGTGGGCAAGGCCCGTGCACTGCGCAATCGCGTTGGCAGCTACTTCAACGGCAGTCCGAAGAACGCGCGGATCATGTCGATGATCTCGCAGATCGCGCGCATGGACGTGACCGTCACGCGCTCGGAAGCCGAGGCGCTGCTGCTGGAAAACCAGCTGATCAAATCCCTATCGCCGCGTTACAACGTTTCGCTGCGCGACGACAAGACCTACCCGCATGTACTGCTGACCCGCGAGAACTGGCCGCGCATTGCCTTGCATCGCGGCCCGCGCGCCATTCCTGGCCGCTATTTCGGGCCGTACCCGGGCGTGACCGCGGTACGCGAAACGCTGAACCTGATGCACAAGCTGTTCAAGCTGCGCAGCTGCGAGGACAGCGTGTTCCGCAACCGTTCGCGGCCGTGCCTGCAGTACCAGATCGGCCGTTGCAGCGCGCCGTGCGTGGAGCTGGTAGCGCCTGCCGAGTACGCCGAATCGGTGCGCCGCGCCGCGCTGTTCCTGGAGGGCAAGAGCGACGAGCTCACCCGCGAGCTGGGCGAGCAGATGCAGGCCGCCAGCGAGGCGCTGGAGTTCGAGCAGGCCGCGCGCCTGCGCGATCTGATTTCCTCGCTGCGCAGCATGCAGACCCGGCAGTACGTGGACGGCCGCGCCGCGGACCTGGACGTGCTGGCGGTGGCCATGCAGGGGTCGCAGGCCTGCGTGCTGCTGCTGGCCTTTCGAGATGGCCGCAACCTCGGCACCCGCCCGTTCTTCCCGCGCACCAACGGCGAGGAAAGCCCGGAGGAAGTGCTGGCCGCGTTCGTTTCGCAGTACTACATCGAATTCGAGCCGCCGCGTGAGATCCTGCTGGACCGCGAGATTCCCGATGCCGACCTGCTGGTTGCCGCGCTGTCGGCCTCGGCCGAGCGCAAGGTGCAGCTGAAGTGGAACGTGCGCGGCGAGCGCGCCGGCTACGTGGAACTGGCCAGCCGTAACGCGCAGCTGACCCTGGCCACCGAACTCAACAGCCGCAACGCGCAGCACGCGCGCAGCGACGCACTGCGCGAGATGCTGGGCCTGGCCGAGCCGGTCAAGCGGGTCGAGTGTTTCGATATCAGCCACACCCTGGGCGAGGCTACCGTGGCCTCGTGCGTGGTGTTCGATGCGGCCGGCCCGGTGCGTGCGCAGTACCGCCGCTTCAACATCAGCGGCATCGAGCCGGGCGATGACTACGCCGCCATGCGCCAGGCCATCGACCGCCGCTTCCGCCGTGCGGTGGAAGAGCAGGGCGTGCTGCCGGACGTGCTGCTGATCGACGGCGGCGCAGGGCAGCTGGCGCAGGCGCAGGCCGCACTGGCCGACCTGGGCGTGGAAGGCGTGCTGCTGGTGGGCGTGGCCAAGGGAGTGGAGCGCCGCGCCGGCCACGAAGCGCTGGTGATGCCCGATGGCCGCGAGCTGCGCCCGGGCGCGGCCAACCCGGCGCTGCAGTTCATCCAGCAGGTGCGCGACGAGGCGCACCGCTTTGCCATCACCGGCCACCGTGGGCGCCGCCAGAAGGCACGGATGACCAGCAAGCTGGAGGATATCCCCGGCATCGGGCCGCGCCGCCGCGCCAGCCTGCTCAAGCATTTCGGTGGCCTGGTGGGCCTGAAAGCCGCTGGCGAAGCGGAAATCGCCAAGGTGGAAGGCATCAATGACGCCCTCGCGGCACGTATCTACGCTAACCTGCACGGGTTGGCCACGCCCGATGCGGCCGAGTAGAGAGAGAAGCACGCAAGCATGAAGTTGACCCTGCCCACCTGGCTGACGTTGTTGCGGATCGTGATGATCCCGGTGCTGGTGCTGGTGTTCTACCTGCCCTACACCTGGACCAACTTCGCTTCGGCGGCGATCTTCGGCCTGGCCGCGATCACCGACTGGCTCGATGGCTGGATTGCACGCCGTTACCAGCTGGAGTCGGCCTTCGGCGCCTTCCTCGATCCGGTCGCGGACAAGCTGATGGTGGCAGTGGCGCTGTTCCTGATCGTGCAGGGTCATCCGACGCCGTGGATGGCGTTCTGGGCGGCGGTGATCGTCGGCCGCGAGATCGCGGTGTCGGCGCTGCGCGAATGGATGGCCGAGCTGGGCCAGCGCGCCAAGGTGCGCGTGGCGATGATCGGCAAGATCAAGACCACCGCGCAGATGGTCGCGCTGCTGTGCCTGCTGTATTCGGTGGCCCCCAACGTGCCGGTGGAAGACATCTGGATGGGCTGGCCGGTGTTCCGCATCGGCGACTGGACCCTGGCGATTGCCGCGGTGCTGACCCTGTGGTCGGGCCTGCAGTACCTGCATGCCGCCTGGCCGAGCCTGCGTGATGACGAGCGCGCTGCGCGCGAGCGTGCGCGGCAGAAGAAGCTGGGCAACTGAGCCCATCGATCCGCTATCCACGCATGGCGTGGATCTACTGGAAATGCTGCATCCACGGATGATGCGGATCTGCCGGTTTGCGGGGGATGCTGTAGTAGATCAGCGCGGTGCTGGGCGCCTCGCAGGCCCTGAAAAAATCGCTTGACGCCATTCTTGGAACAGGTAAAATTTCGCCTCCCAAGCGGGAATAGCTCAGTTGGTAGAGCGCAACCTTGCCAAGGTTGAGGTCGCGAGTTCGAGTCTCGTTTCCCGCTCCAGATTCAAGAAGAACGCTCTCGCAAGAGAGCGTTTTTCATTCTCTCATCGGTGATGAAGTGGCGCTTCATCGATGGCATCGGATCTTCGCGATCCATGCTTGACCTCTGATGTGAATCCGGTAGAATGCCGCCTCCCAAGCGGGAATAGCTCAGTTGGTAGAGCGCAACCTTGCCAAGGTTGAGGTCGCGAGTTCGAGTCTCGTTTCCCGCTCCAGATTCAAGAAGAACGCTCCCGGAAGGGGGCGTTTTTCGTTTGTCGGGCCGGATGCGCCCATGGGTCGCCAGCAAGCGTTCGAGGCCGGTGGAGCGGTCAGCGCGATCACGATGCACCGACAGCCACCGCCGTGATCGAAGCGATTGGCTGCCAGCGGCGGGGAAGTTCACGCGTGTGGTACGTCGAGCCGGGGAGGCGTCGCAATGTGCAATGCGCCGTGAAAAGCATCCAGTGTTCTGCCCCGGGAACGCGTTGAAAGCGCAGTGAAAGACTGGGGCAGCGTTGCCTGAACCGCACGCGTGTGGTGACCGTTTTCGGACCAATTCTCCATGTTCGCTCCACAATCGCACGGTAGCCTTCATGCTCCTTCTACACGTTGGCGGGCTGGTGGTCAGGCGTATCACTTCAGTGGCAGTGCCCAGGGCCGGGCGCGGACTCTCCCTGCAGGCAGTGCTGCGCCCGGGCGCGCTGCTGACCAGCCTGGCGCTCGCAGGTTGCATGTCGGTGCCGGCTCCGGACCTGCCTGATCGCACACCCAGCACCTGGACCCAGGTGCCGCAGGGCCAGGGCGTAGCGGTGGATGCCAGGCAGTGGTGGAAGGTGCTGGCCGACCCGGCGCTGGACGGCCTGGTCGACCAGGCCATCGCCGGCAACCTTGATCTGCAGCAGGCCACGTTGCGCCTGCAGGCGGTGCGCATCGTCGCCGACGCCTCCAACGCGCGCTTTCTGCCAGAAATCACCGCCAGCGCCAAGCAGGTGCAGGATGCTGCTGCGGTCGACACTTATTTCCATGCCGGTATCGAAGCGATCTGGGACCTGGGCCTGTTCGGTGCCGCCGAGAGCGCGCAGTTGAGCGCGCAGGCCTCGGCCGGCAATGCCGAGGCGCTGCGCAATGCCGCACGGGTGGCGGTGATTGCCGACGTAGTGCGCAGTTATCTGGACCTGACCGTGGCCCAGGCCCAGCAGGATCTGCTGGCCCGGCAGCAGGCCGTGGATGATCGCGGCGAACAACTGGCACTGGTTCGCCTGCGCTTGCGCCTGGATGAGCCGGGCGAGCTGGAACGCCTGCGTGCGCGCCAGGCCGCGACCCGAGCAGCGACGGCGCAGGCCCGCGAAAACGCGGACAACGCGGCCCGCGCGCTGGCGCTGCTGCTGGGGCGTGACGGGCCGGATCCCGCCTGGCGTGCATACCGCGCGCCGCCGAAGCTCGGTGCATTCTCACTGCAGCAGGTCCCGGCGGACCTGTTGCGCCACCGTCCGCAGATCCTGCTGGCCGAATCGGAGGTGATGCAGGCCGCGGCCAGCAAGGGTTCGGCGCGCGCAGCGATGTATCCACGGGTCAGCCTTGGCGGCTCCATCCTGTACGCGTACAACCTCACCCAGAACGCCCGCTCCAATTCCGATTCGAGCCCGTCGATCGGCCCGTACATCGATATTCCGCTGTGGGACTGGGGCCAGCGTCGCGCGCGCTTCCATGCCGATGAAAAGCAGCTGGATGCTGCCTTGCTGGGGTACCGCAAGGCGGTGCTGGAAGGTGTGAGCGAAGTGGAAGGCGCGCTGGGCAGCCTGGCGCGGCAGGACAGCAGCATCCAGTCGCTGCGCGCGGCCAACGATGCCGCCGGGCAGCAGGTCAAGCGCCAGGCGCGGCAGGTGCAGCTGGGCCTGTCCAGCGAGTTCGATGGGCTGGATACGCAGCGTGCCGCATTGGCCTCGCAGGCCGACCTGATCGGTGCTCAGGGGGCGCGCGTGCTGGCCTTTGCGTCGCTGTACCGCGCCCTCGGCGGTGCACCGCTGCCGGTCGAGGCTGAGGGCGAACAGCAATGATCGCGCTGGCCCGCAAGACCCTGGCCTATGAGTGGCGCCGGTTCCTGCCGGTGGTGCTGGCGATGTGTTTCGCCGGCGTGCTGCTGATCGTGCAGGCGGCACTGGTGCTGGGCATCTTCGGTACCGCTGCGATCTACGTGAAGGCATCCTCGGCCGATATCTGGGCCGGTTTCCCCGGCACCCAGAGCGTCAACTACGGCCATGCGATCAGCGCCGACGTCGAAAGCCACCTGCGCATGGACCCGGATGTCACCCGCGTCGAACCCTACGAGTGGGTCGACGGCGAATGGCGGTCCGGCGCGCAGGGCACCGGCAATGTGTCGGTGTACCTGTCCGGCATCTCCACCCGGGACGACGCGATGATGTTCGCGCGCATCCTCCCTGCGAACCTGCGCGCGCAGCTTCGCGAGCCCGGTGCGGTGATCGTCGACAGCGCCGATCTGGATACGCTGGGCGTGGACCTGCAGAACAATCGTGCCTGGATCAATGGCAAGGCGGTGCGCGTGGTCGCCGCACAACCGGGCCTGCGGGGCCTTGGTGGTGTCAACGTACTGGCCTCGCTGGACACGGCGCGCGCCATCGCCGGCACCGACCCACACGCGGGAAGCACCTATTTCGTGGCGGGCTTGCGCTCGCCGGACCTGGCCGACCGCGTGCGTGACCGCCTGGCCGCGTCGATGGGCCAGGCCACACCGGTCGAGTTCTGGACCGCGCCGGCGTTCGCCAGCCGTTCGCAGCAATACTGGCTGTTCGACACCGGCGCCGGCATCGCGGTGCTGTTCCTGGCCGTCATCGTCTGCTTCGTCGGCGCGGTGATCACCAACCAGTCGTTCGCCTCGGTGGTGGCCGGCTCGGTCCGCGAGTACGCCACGCTCAATGCACTCGGTGTAGGCCGCTATGCGCTGGCACGGGTGGTGTTCGAGCAGGCATTGCTGATCGGTGGCGTGGGCATGCTGCTGGCGGCGGCGTTCAGCACGGTGGTGCTGCTGATCGCGCAGACCCAGCGCGTGCCGGTGCAGCTGACGCCGATGGTGATCCTCGGCTGCGTGGCGCTGGTCGCGGTGATGGCCATGCTCTCCAGCATCATGGCGGTGCGCAGTGTCGTCCGCTCCGATCCATCGTTGCTGCTGCGTTGAGGACCGGCCGATGACCTCCAAACATGCCGTCGCCCCCACGTTACAGGCCGAAGCATTGGAAAAAGGCTTCATGTCCGGTGATGTGCAGGTGCCGGTGCTGCGTGGCCTGTCGCTGGACATCTATCCCGGCGAGCTGACCCTGGTATCCGGCCCGTCCGGCTGCGGCAAGAGCACGCTGCTGTCGCTGCTGTCCGGCCTGGCCGCACCCGATGGCGGTCGCGTGCACGCGCTGGGCCAGGACGTGGGCCACATGACCCGCAGTGAAGTGGAGCGTTTCCGCCTGCACCATGTCGGCTTCGTGTTCCAGGGCTTCAACCTGTTCCCGGCACTGACTGCGTTGGAGCAGGTACAGCTGCCACTGGGCTACCGCGGCATGCGCAATCGCGAAAGCGAGCCGCTGGCCCGCATGGCTCTGGAAGAAGTCGGCCTCAGCCACCGCAGCCACATGCGCCCGGCGCAGCTGTCCGGTGGCGAGAAACAGCGCGTCGCTGTCGCCCGCGCGTTCGCCAAGTCGCCGACGTTGATCTTCGCAGACGAACCCACCAGCGCGCTGGACGCCGAGAACGGTCAGCGCGTGATCGACATCCTGCATCGCTACGCACGTGCGCATGGCGCCACCGTGCTGTGCGTGAGCCACGATCCGCGCCTGATCCGGCATGCCGATCGGGTGATCGCCATGGAAGACGGCATGGTCCGTGATGACCGCCGCCAGAACGAAACCGTAGAGTCCGCCCCATGACCAAGACGTCGCATCTGCTTCCCCTCAGCCTGGCCCTGTCCGCGGCACTGCTGCTCGGCGCCTGTTCCAGGGAAGCGCCCACCGCTGCATCGGCCCCCTCAGGCAAGGAGGGTACTGCCGCCGCCGGCAAGGTCGCCGTGGCGCGGGGCATCATTGACGTCGAAGGTGGCCTGATCGCACTGGCACCGCCGGTGGATGGCTCGATCACTGCAGCGCCGGTGAAGGAAGGCGCCACGGTTAAGAAGGGGCAGCTGCTGCTGTCGCTGGATGGTGCCCTGCTGCAGCAGGAGGTGGCGATGGCCAGCGCCGATCTGGCCTTGGCCAATGACCGCCTGAAGGGCAGCCAGGCGCAGCTGCGCGAACTGGAGCGCAACGCCACCCGTCTGTCCACGGGCGCCAGCGAAGGCGTGTCCTCGAACCAGCAGGCCGATGCAGCCAAACAGCAGCTGGCCGGCGTGCGCGCCGATGTCGACGTGGCCGGTGCGCAGGTCGACATGGCGCAGCACAAGCTGGAGCACGCGAAGCTGAAACTGCAGCAGATGTCGTTGAGCGCGCCGGAAGCCGGCACCGTGGTCGGCCAGGTGCCGGGCGTCGGTGCCTTCGTGCAGGCGGGCAAGCCGGCGATCTCGTTGCTGCCGGCGCGCCCGCTGCAGGTGCGCGCCGAACTGAGCGCCGCCTACGCCGATGCGGTGCAGGTAGGCATGAAAGCGGCGGTGGTACCGGACAGTGATGGTGCCGAGAACACCGGCACGCTGCCGACCGCACGCGTGGTACGCATCAGCCCGGTGTTCGCGCAGGCACGCCTGCCTGAAGATGCAGGGCGTGGCGTGGCCAAGGTGGTGGAGTGTGTGCTGGAGTTCGATGGCGAGGCCAAGGCGCGCTTCGGCCAGCACGTGCGGGTGGAGTTCCGGAAGTAGGCCTAGCGTGGTGGCGGACGCCTGAACGCCCGCCACGCGCTCACCGCCGACACCCCGCACAGCGCCAGCAGCAATCCCACGTCCAGCAGCAGCAACCACAGCAGGTGCATGCCTTGTACCGGCGGCTGGTGCATCGCCGACAGCATCCACGGTACCGACCACACCAGCAGCAAGGCAAAGGCGATCAGCAGACGCAGCCACAGGCGTTTCAGTTTCCAAGGCCGCACGATCAACGCGGCCACCACCAGCTCAACCGTTCCCAGCAGCGCGAACAGGATGACGGTGCTGGTCGGGTAGGGCAGCTCAGCGCCTTCCAGTCGGTGCAGCAGCCAGTAGTCCGGGGTGAAACCGGCATTGACCAGCGAGGCGATCAGCGCCAGCCAGGTCAGCGCGACCAGCAACCAGAACAGGCGGACGTAGCGTCTCGGCATCGGCGGTGTCCGTGCTTGGGCGGGGCAGCGTACCCCAGCGCGGACGCCCGTGACCGCATGATGTGAAGACTGTTGACGGCGTGAAGGAATTTGGACACAATGGCGCTCCTTCGACGCAGGTCGAACGGAATCTGCGGGAATAGCTCAGTTGGTAGAGCGCAACCTTGCCAAGGTTGAGGTCGCGAGTTCGAGTCTCGTTTCCCGCTCCAGATTCTACAGGG
>NZ_CVIW01000004.1:0-101065 GCF_001499715.1 Stenotrophomonas thermophila
ATCGTCGAAGAGCTGCGCGCTCGTGCCCGCGATGCGCTGCTCAATGAGGCCCTGGCAGTCGAGGAAGGCCTTGAAGACGGCCAGCCGGCGCAGGACCTGCTGTCCCTGAAGGGCATGGACGAAGCCACCGCGTATGCGCTGGCCGGCCACGGCGTGCGTACCAGCGAGGACCTGTCCGACCTGGCCGCCGACGAGGTCATGGACTTCGGCATTGAAGGGCTGGACCAGGAGCGCGCCGCGGCGCTGATCCTGGCCGCGCGTGCCGAGGAGATCGCCCGACTGGAACGCGGCGAATGAGCCGGCAATGAACAGGGCCCTGAGCCGCTCAGGGCGTAGAATCCGCGCCACCTCCAGATGCGGGGGGGCGCCCACAAGATCATAGGATCCGAATGTCGCAGCAAACCACCATCCGCAAGCTTGCCGAACTGGTCAACACACCGGTCGAAAAACTGCTGGAACAGCTGGCCGGTGCCGGCATGAAGTTCAGCGGTCCCGACCAGGTCGTGACCAGTACCGAGAAGGTGAAGCTCCTGGGCTTCCTTCGTCGTTCGCACGGCAAGCCCGAGCAGGCCCCGGAAGAGACGGATCAGTCTGCAAAGAAGATCACGCTCAACCGCCGGAAACAGCAGGAAGTGACGGTCAGTTCCGGTCGCAGCAAGACGACCGTGAATGTCGAGGTGCGCCAGAAGCGTACCTACGTCAAGGATGGTGCTCGCGCCATGACGCCGGACGAAGAGCGCGCCGACATCCTGCGCAAGCTGGAAGAGTCGCGTGCGCGCAACCTCGCCGAACAGCAGGCGCTGGCCGAAAAGGATCGTCTGCGCGACGAAGCCATCGTCCGTGCCCGCGAGGAAGAGGCCGCCGCCAAGGAACGCGCCGAGGCCGAGAAGAAGGCCGCCGAGGAAGCTGCGGCTGCCGCCAAGGCGGCCGAGACGCTGGCTGCCAGCAAGCCCAAGCGTGCTCCGATCGACGAAACCGCGCCGCGCCCGCCGCGCGCCCCGGCGACAGCCCCGGCTGCGCCGCGCAGTGCGCCGCCGCCGCGCAACGACGACCGCAACAACCGCAGCGCGCCGCGCAACGAGCGTGGCCCGGGTGATCGTTTCGCCGGCCAGATGCACCTGTCCGCGGCCGATCGTGCGCGTCGTGGCAACAGCAACAACAGCAACACCCGTGGTCGTCCGGGCGGCCGCAACCAGGCCGGTGGCCGTCGCGACATGTCGCGTGGTGGCAACAACGCCGGCCCGCACGCGTTCGAACGTCCGACCGCACCGGTGGTGCGCGAAGTGGCGATCGGCGACACCATTACCGTCGCCGACCTGGCGCAGAAGCTTGCGCTGAAGGGTGGCGAGGTGGTGAAGGCGCTGTTCAAGATGGGCGTGATGGCCACCATCACCCAGTCCATCGACCATGACACCGCCGCGCTGGTGACCGAAGAACTCGGCCACAAGGCGATCCGTGCCAACGACAACGACGCCGAAGACGCGCTGCTGGCCTCGGCCGGTGAAAACCAGGGCGAAGCCACCCAGCGTCCGCCGGTGGTCACCATCATGGGCCACGTCGACCACGGCAAGACCTCGCTGCTGGATTACATCCGCCGCACCAAGGTTGCCACCGGCGAAGCCGGCGGCATCACCCAGCACATCGGTGCCTACCACGTGGATACGCCCAAGGGCGTGATCAGCTTCCTGGATACCCCGGGCCACGCGGCGTTCACCTCGATGCGTGCGCGCGGCGCCAAGCTGACCGACATCGTGGTGCTGGTCGTTGCTGCCGATGACGGCGTCATGCCGCAGACCAAGGAAGCGATCCAGCACGCCCGTTCGGCGGGTGTGCCGCTGATCGTGGCGATCAACAAGATCGACAAGTCCGACGCCGACCCGATGCGGGTCAAGAACGAACTGCTGTCCGAGCAGGTCGTGGCCGAGGACTTCGGTGGTGACACCCAGATGGTGGAGATCTCGGCCAAGACCGGCCTGGGCATCGACGACCTGCTGGACGCCATCTCGATCCAGGCCGAACTGCTGGAACTGAAGGCGGTCGACGAAGGCCGGGCCTCGGGCGTGGTGATCGAATCGTCGCTGGACAAGGGCCGTGGCCCGGTCGCCACCGTGCTGGTGCAGCAGGGTCGCCTGAAGAAGGGCGACTACCTGGTGTGCGGCATCCAGTACGGCCGCGTGCGTGCGCTGTTCGACGAAACCGGCAAGCAGCCGGAGTTCGCCGGCCCGTCCATCCCGGTGCAGGTCCTGGGCCTGTCCGGCGTGCCGGAAGCCGGTGACGACTTCGTGGTCGTCGAGGACGAGCGCTTGGCCAAGGACGTTGCCCAGCAGCGTGAGACCAAGCGCCGTGAATCGCGCCTGGTCGCCACCGCGGGCAGCCGCATGGAAGACATCATGGCGACCCTGGGCAAGGGCGAGGGCCAGCAGGTCCTCAACCTGGTCATCAAGGCCGACGTGCAGGGTTCGGTGCAGGCCCTGAGCCAGGCACTGGTCGCGCTGTCCAACGACGACATCCGCATCAACGTGATCCACTCCGGCGTGGGCGGCATCACCGAGTCGGACGCCAACTCGGCGGCCGCTTCGAAGGCCACCGTCATCGGCTTCAACGTGCGTGCGGATGCTTCGGCCCGTCGCATCATCGAATCCAACGGCGTGGACCTGCGTTACTTCTCGATCATCTATGACGTGATCGATCAGGTGAAGCAGGTGGCCTCCGGCCTGCTGGGCGTGGAGATCCGCGAAGAGATCATCGGTATCGCCGAGGTCCGCGACGTCTTCCGCAGCTCCAAGCTGGGCGCTGTTGCCGGCTCGATGGTCATCGAGGGCGTGGTCAAGCGCAACAAGCCGATCCGCGTGCTGCGCGACAGCGTGGTGATCTTCGAGGGCGAGCTGGAATCGCTGCGTCGCTTCAAGGAGAACGTCGAGGAAGTCCGCAACGGTACCGAATGCGGTATCGCGGTGAAGGCCTACAACGACGTCAAGCCGGGTGACCAGATCGAGTGCTTCGAGCGTATCGAAGTGCCGCGCACCCTGTAATGCTGCAAGGCGGCCCGACCAACGGTCGGGCCCTACCGTGATGTAGAACCCGACCAACGGTCGGGTACCATGGTAGATGTAGCGCCCGACCGTTGGCCGGGCGACAATCGAATCAAAGATGGCGCCCGACCGTTGGCCGGGCGACAATCGAATCAAAGGTAGCGCCCGACCGTTGGTCGGGCGACAACTGAACCAAGAGCTCCTCGTGCCCAAGACTTTCCATCGAACCGACCGTGTCTCTGCCCAGCTGCGCCGCGAACTCGGCACCCTGGTGCACAACGCCGTGCGCGAGCACGGGTTGCCCTCGGTGAGCGTGTCCGACGTGGAAATCACCCGCGACATGGCTCATGCCAAGGTCTTCGTCACCGCGCTGATGCCGGAGCGTTCGGCGGAAGCGGTGGCCGGCCTGAAGGAACTGGGCTACCGCCTGCGCATGGACCTGGCCCGGGCGATGAAGCTGCGCCATGTGCCGGAGCTGCATTTCCACTACGACGACTCGGTCGATCGTGGCGAGCATATCGACAACCTCCTGCGCGACCTGCCCGATACGCTGGCCGCGGAGAAGCGTCGCGAGAGCGACGAAGAATAAGCCAGCGCCGGGCCCATGCCCGGCGTCTTTTCATTCTGACCGTGCGAGGCCGGACGCTGGCCGCGCTTCGCGCTCGCCGGGCATGGCCCGGCGCTACCCGTATCTGTCATGACCCGAATTCAGTTCCGCCGCCTGGATGGCATCCTGCTGCTCGACAAGTCGATCGGCATGAGCTCCAACGCCGCCCTGCAGGTGGCCCGTCGCCTGTTCCGTGCCGAGAAGGGCGGCCACACCGGCAGCCTCGACCCGCTGGCCACCGGTCTGCTGCCGCTGTGCTTCGGCGAGGCGACCAAGATCGCTGGGCTGCTGCTGGGGTCGGCCAAGGCCTACGATGCCGAGATCGTGCTCGGCCAGACGACCGATACCGACGATTCCGAGGGCCAGGTGCTGCTGCAGCGCCCGGTACCGGCGATCGGTGCCGAGGCCCTGCAGGCCGCGTTGGCGCCGCTGACCGGCAACATCCGCCAGCGTGCCCCGGTCTATTCGGCACTGAAGCAGGGTGGTGAGCCGCTGTATGTGAAGGCTCGCCGTGGTGACGTCATCGAGGCGCCGGAACGCGAGGTGCAGGTGCACGCCATCGACGTGCTGGAGCAGCAGCCTGAGCGCTTGCGGCTGCGCGTGACCTGCGGTTCGGGCACCTACATCCGCAGCCTGGCCCGCGACCTGGGCGAGGCGCTGGGATGTGGCGCACACATCAGTGCGCTGCGCCGGCTCTGGGTGGAGCCGTTCCGCGAACCGGCGATGGTCACCCTGGACCAGCTGCGGGCGATGGCCGAGGCCGGCGACGAGGCGGCCATGGATGCGCTGCTGCTGCCGCTGGCGGCCGGCCTGGCTGAATACCCGCGGGTCGATCTCGATGCCGACCAGACCCATCGCTTCTGCGTCGGCCAGCGCCAGCGCGACCCGTCCTGGCCCCACGGCCTGGTGGCGGTGTTCGGTCCGGGCGATGCTGTCCAGGGGCTGGGCCAGGTCGATGACAGTGGCCTGCTGGCTCCGCAGCGTCGTTTCAACCTCTGACCGGGGCCAGGGCGGTTCAGCCCCGGTCCTTGTCCCGGAAGCCCCTGGCCGTTACAATTTCGCGGCCGTTTTCCGGCAGCCTGCCTCGTGCAGGTTTCATCCTCGTAGTCCACGGCGAGCCTGGCGGTGCGCGAAGCGCGTTCCTGCCGGCCACGCATCACAGAGAAAAAAGAAATGTCGATCGACACCCAGAAGGTCATTGAAGACAACAAGCGCACCGCCGCTGACACCGGCTCCCCGGAAGTCCAGGTGGCCCTGCTGACCGCCCGCATCGAACTGCTGACCGGCCACTTCAAGACCCACAAGAAGGACCACCACAGCCGCCGCGGCCTGCTGCAGATGGTCAACCGCCGTCGCAGCCTGCTCGACTACCTGAAGAAGAAGGACGTCGAGCGTTACAAGGCCCTGATCGAGAAGCTTGGCCTGCGTCGCTAAGCAACGAATTCCCCGCGGCGCAGCGATGCGCCGCGGTTTTGTTTTGTAGTACCGCAATCCCCGATTCAGGCCGGAACGATCCGGTCACCCGCTGGCGGCAAGGGTCGCCGACGGTCCAAATTCGCAGACAGCATCCCCAAGGACACCCTCCGTGGCAAAAATCACCAAAACCTTCCAGTACGGCAAGCACACCGTCACGCTTGAGACCGGCGAAGTCGCCCGCCAGGCCAGCGGTGCCGTCATCGTCAAGATGGACGACACCGTACTGCTGGTCACCGCCGTCGCCGCCAAGAGCGCGCGCGAAGGCCAGGACTTCTTCCCGCTGACCGTCGATTATCAGGAAAAGTTCTACGCCGGCGGCCGTATCCCGGGTGGTTTCTTCAAGCGTGAAGGCCGTGCGACCGAGAAGGAAACGCTGATCTCGCGCCTGATCGACCGTCCGATCCGCCCGCTGTTCCCGGAGGACTACAAGAACGAAGTGCAGATCATCGCCACGGTGATGTCGCTGAACCCGGACGTGGACGGTGACATCCCGGCCCTGATCGGTGCCTCGGCTGCCCTGGCCCTGGCCGGTACCCCGTTCATGGGTCCGATCGGCGCTGCCAAGGTCGGTTACAAGAACGGCGAGTACATCCTGAACCCGACCGTCAGCGAACTGGCTGACTCGCAGCTGGAACTGGTCGTCGCCGGTACCTCCAACGCCGTGCTGATGGTCGAATCCGAAGCCGCGCTGCTGTCCGAAGAAGTGATGCTGGGCGCCGTGACCTTCGGTCACCGCGAAATGCAGAAGGTCATCAACGCGATCAACGAGCTGACCGTCGAAGCCGGCACCAAGCCGTCGACCTGGGAAGCCCCGGCCAAGAACGACGCGCTGATCTCCGCCCTGAAGGAAGCCATCGGCCCGCGCCTGGGCGAAGCCTTCCAGGTGCGTGACAAGCTGCAGCGCCGCGACGCCATCTCGGCGATCAAGAAGGACGTGTTCGAAGCCCTGGCGGGCCGCGTGGCCGCCGAAGGCTGGAACCCGGCCGAGCTGTCGAAGGAATTCGGCGAGCTGGAATACCGCACCATGCGTGACTCGGTGCTGGACACCAAGGTCCGCATCGACGGCCGTGCGCTGGACACCGTCCGCCCGATCACCGTGAAGACCGGCGTGCTGCCGCGTACCCACGGTTCCTCGCTGTTCACCCGCGGCGAAACCCAGGCCATCGTGACCATCACCCTGGGCACCGCCCGTGATGGCCAGGTCATCGACGCCGTTGCCGGTGAGTACAAGGAAAACTTCCTGTTCCACTACAACTTCCCTCCGTTCTCGGTGGGCGAGTGCGGCCGCATGATGGGCCCGAAGCGCCGCGAAATCGGCCACGGTCGTCTGGCCAAGCGCGGCGTGCTGGCTGTCATGCCGTCGCTGGAAGCCTTCCCGTACACCATCCGCGTCGTTTCGGAAATCACCGAGTCGAACGGTTCCTCGTCGATGGCCTCGGTCTGCGGCTCGTCGCTGGCGCTGATGGACGCCGGCGTGCCGGTGAAGGCCCCGGTGGCCGGTATCGCCATGGGTCTGGTCAAGGAAGGCGACCGTTTCGTGGTCCTGTCCGACATCCTGGGTGACGAAGATCACCTGGGCGACATGGACTTCAAGGTGGCCGGTACCGCTGAGGGCATTTCCGCCCTGCAGATGGACATCAAGATCGAAGGCATCACCGAAGAGATCATGAAGCAGGCCCTGCAGCAGGCCAAGGCTGGCCGTCTGCACATCCTGGGTGAAATGGCCCACGGCCTGACCGCTCCGCGTGAGGAGCTGTCGGACTACGCGCCGCGCCTGCTGACCATCAAGATCCACCCGGACAAGATCCGCGAAGTGATCGGCAAGGGCGGCTCGACCATCCAGGCCATCACCAAGGAAACCGGCACCCAGATCGACATCCAGGACGACGGCACCATCGTCATCGCGTCGGTCAACGCCATCGCTGCCCAGGCCGCCAAGGCCCGCATCGAGCAGATCACTTCGGACGTCGAGCCGGGCCGCATCTACGAAGGCAAGGTCGCCAAGATCATGGACTTCGGTGCGTTCGTCACCATCCTGCCGGGCAAGGATGGCCTGGTCCACGTCTCGCAGATCTCCAGCGAGCGCGTCGAGAAGGTCGGCGACAAGCTGAAGGAAGGCGATGTGGTCAAGGTCAAGGTGCTGGAAGTCGACAAGCAGGGCCGTATCCGCCTGTCGATGAAGGCCGTCGAAGAAGGCGAAGGCGCCAGCGCCGAATAATCGGTACTGCTGATCGTGCGGTGGGTGAGGACCGTTGGTCCTCACGCTTTCGCAATTGAAAAAGCGGGCTTCGGCCCGCTTTTTCTTTGCCTCGATGTTGCGAAGAGAAGCTCATCCAGGTCGCTGCATGTCCTGCTGCAGTGCATGAGGGCCGCCACGCGGCCATCGTTCTGTCTCGGTTGCACGGATCGCGCCTGTCCATGGGACGACATGCCGCGACACCCGTACCGCAGCCCCATCGGTTTGCTAACGTGGCGGCGCCTTCGAACCGGGAGATCTCCATGTTCCGCCAGACCGTGGCCGTCCTTGCCGTGCTGATTGCCGGTGTCTTGCCCATCGCCGCGCACGCGGCGCCCGCGCAGCCGCCGATCTTCGGCGCCTACTACCCGGGCGGCTCGGCCGAACGCTATCCGGTCTCCAGCATTCCAGCCGAGCGCCTGACGCATCTGTTCTATGCGTTCTCCACCATCGAGGACGGGCGCTGCACGATCGGTGCGGAAGCGCCGAAGAATTTCGCCGCACTGGCCGAACTCAAGAAGGCGCATCCGCACCTGCGCACGCTGATTTCGATCGGTGGCTGGGGTGCGGGTGGGTTCTCCGATGCAGCGCTGACCGAGGCCAGCCGCAAGCGCTTGGTCGATTCGTGCATGGCGCTGTTCTTCGATCGCCATGCCGGCAGCTTCGACGGCGTGGACATCGATTGGGAGTTCCCGGTCAGTGGCGGACCGAAGGAGCTGGCGCATCGCCCGCAGGATCGCGTCAATCTGACCCGGCTTGCCCAGGCCTTCCGCGCGGCACTCGATGCGCGCGGCCGCAGGACGGGGCAGTCGATGCTGCTGACTGCCGCGCTGGCCGCCGGTCGCCTGCAGACCGATGGCCCCTACGATCCAGCAGCGAGCTATGACCTGCCGGCGCTGGCCAAGGTGTTCGATTTCATCAACCTGATGAGCTACGACATGGGCACCGGCTTCTCCTCGGTGTCGACCTTCAATGCGCCTCTGCATGAAGTGCCGGCCGATCCGCTGGCGCCGGAGCTGCGGCGCTGGAACAACGTGGCCGGCGCGGTGCAGTTCTACCGCGAGCACGGCGTGCCGGCCGGGAAGCTGGTGCTGGGCGTACCGTTCTACGGGCGCGGCTTCAAGGTCACCGGCGACGCCCCGGATGGGCTGTACCAGGCCTACAGTGCGCCGGCTGATGCCGGCGACTGGCGGGTGATCAAGGCGCGCTATCTCGACCAGCCGGGTTGGACGAAACACTGGCAGCCGCAGGCGCAGAGCCCGTGGCTGTACAACGCCGCGCAGAAGATCTTCATCAGCTATGAAGACCCGCGCTCGATCGGGCTGCGTGCGCAGTTCGCCCGTGAGCAGGGCCTGGCCGGGGTGTTCATGTGGGAACTGACCGGCGATGACGAACAGGCCAGCCTGCTCAATGCCATGCTGGGCCCCTGGCAGAAGGCGCGCATCGGCGATTGAGTACCGGGTGGCGCGTCGTGCTGGGCCCATGCCGCAACGTCACCGACCTGATACACACACTGCGGTGTACCTCGTTGCCCCTGCCAAGCCGACTTCCAGTAGCGCCGGGCCATGCCCGGCCACGCTTCAGTTCGCCCAGACGCTGTTCGGATCGCCGTTGCGGGCGCGGCGTTGGCTGGCCACGGCCAGACGCGCAAAGCCGAAGGCCATCGCCAGCGCGATGGCATCGACCCAGAACAGCGGCCAGTGGCCACGCGCAGCCGCACGCCACAGCCAGTCACCATTGAGTGCGCCGTGCAGCACCGGCACCAGCGCGGTACTGACCGCCGCCGCCCACAGCAGTTCGCGCGCCGCCTGCGCCGGGCGGCGCAGTGCGGCCCATAGCGCGCAGGCCGCCCAACTGCCGAAGCAGGCCCAGCGGATGCCGTGGTCGACCGCCGACGGTGCCAGCCGCTCCAGCACCAGTGCGGTGCCGAACGCGATCGAGATCGCCACGCACAGGCCGATGCACACGCCGACCGTGGCCCGCGCCATGTTCACACCGGCACGTGGCTGTTGCGGCTGGCGACGCTTGCGCCGCGACTCGATCCACAGCAGGTTGCCGGAGTAGAACAGGAACGCACCGCCGAGTCCGAGCAGGAAGTACAGCCAGACCACCACGCCATTGCCGAATTCGCCGAAGTGCAACGCGTAGGCGGCGCTGAGCGTGGCGTGGTTGGCGTCGCGCTGGCCCGGCAGCTGCGACGCGAGCAGATTGCCGGTGGCGACGTCCAATGCCACGGCACCAAGCGGGCCGAGGGTGCCACTGGCCTCGCCGGTGATCTCGATCGTCGCGTTGGCATCGCCGCCACTGGCCAGCTTCAGATAGGCCGGTTCGAAGTTGGCCACGCCCTGTGCGCGGGCCACTTCAAGTGCGCGCGCATGCAGCACGCGCAGGCTGCCCGGCGGTGCCGGGATGCCACTGGCATTTCGCACCGGCGCGGTGTCCATCGCAGTCGGTACTGCCTGCAGCGCTTTGCCGTCGTAGATCAGCGGATTGAGCAGGGCCATCTGCACGAACACCAGGCAGAGCAGGGCGCCGGTGACCGCGAACATCAGGTGGAAGGGCAGGCTGAGCACACCGACCACGTTGTGCGCGTCCTGCCACAGCTGCTTCAGGTTGCGCCCCGGCCGCAGTGCGAACAGGTCGCCGAGCAGCCTGGGCAGGTGGATCACCAGGCCGCTCAGCAACGCCATGCCATACAGCAGGCTGACGATGCCCATCACGTAGATGCCGGCCACCGGCAGGCCGAGACTGTAGTGCAGTTCGTTGACCAGTTCGGCCAGTCCGGACTGCGGCGGCGCGGGGCTGCCGGCGATCTGCCCCGGCCACGCATAGCGCCAGCTGCCGTCATCGGCCTGCCAGTACGCCAGAGGCTGCGGGTGTTCGGTGCCGGGGAAGGTCATGCCGACGTGGCGGCGCGCTTCCGGATGCGCCGCCAGCACGTCCTCCAGCAGGTACTGGGCGTCATCCAGGCTGGCCGGGAGTGCCGTGGCGGCGCCCGGTGTCTGCCACCGCGGCAGGTCATGGTGGAACAGGGTCAGCGAGCCTGCGTAAAAAGCCACGAACAGGCCGAAGCCGGCCACCAGGCCGACCCAGGTGTGCAGGGTGGTGAACGTGCGCAGGGTCTGCGAACTGAACTTCATGGCGTGGATCTCATTGCACCGCGCCGGTCAGGCGCAGCAGCCCGAGCACGACGAAGCCGGTGGCGGCGCTGCCGCCCAGCACCAGCCAGGCGCGCAGCGCGCTGCGGAAGCTGAACGCCCACAGGGCGGCCAGCATCCACAGCGGGATGAAGGCGACCAGGGTAGGTACCAGCGCACGCTGCCAAGGGCCCGGCGGAAGCCAGGCCAGCAGGCCGGTAACGGCGGCTGCAAGCAGGAAGCCGACGATGATGCCGGCGAAGGCGCGCGCCCACATCAGGGCAACTCCGTGCCCGGTCGGTGCCAGGCGGCCAGCGCCGGCAGCAGCATCGCCGCGAGCATCCAGGTGCACAGCATCGCCACCAGGCCGGCGGCGAAGCCGAGTTCGGCCATCCACAGCCACAGCGCGGCCGCAGCGGCGACCAGGCCGATCTGGTGGCCAAGACGCCCGGCGCGGCGCAGGCGCGGCCAGCGGCAGTGGGGCGAGGCCGCATAGAAGGCCAGTGCCGAGAATATCGCCGCCAGCATGCCCAGGCTGCAGAAACCCAGCGTGGAGAGGCCGACGGTGATCATCGCGGGCAGCCTGCGCGGCGGCGGGTCGGCGAACGCGGGGCACGGGCGGGGCCGGCGGCAGCCGGTCGAAGCGGGTGGCGCATCACGAGGTCCTGGGGGAAAGCGGGCAGGCTGGCACGGGGCGGGCTGCCCGCACATGGTAATCATTGCGTTTTCACGCCGCCAGCGCGGCTCATTCAGCGGGCCGTACGGTGGCCCTTGGGCTTTCCGGTGCGCTGGTTTAAGATCATCGCAAACCCCTGACTGGAACAAGGTGGCCCGCGCCCAGCGCCGGCCGAGCGTGCGACATGAGCACTACCACCGCCCACTGTTGACCTGCCCCCGAAGGCCCTGCGTTCCAGGCGCCCTCGCGGCGCTTTTTTATTGCCCGGGCAACGGCCCGGGAACGCTTTCCAGCCCGCCCGGCGGGCCCCGCACGAAGCCACTGCGATGATCAACATTACCCTTCCCGACGGCAGCCGCCGCGAATTCGAAAACCCTGTGAGCGTCATGGAGGTTGCCCAGTCGATCGGCGCCGGCCTGGCCAAGGCCACCATCGCCGGTGCCGTGGATGGCGTGCTGGTCGATGCCAGCGACGTCATCGACCACGACGCCAGCCTGCGCATCATCACCGCCAAGGACGAGGAGGGCGTGGAGATCATCCGCCACTCCTGCGCCCACTTGGTCGGCCACGCCGTCAAGCAGCTGTACCCGGATGTGAAGATGGTGATCGGTCCGGTGATCGCCGAAGGCTTCTACTACGACATCTATTCCGAGCGCCCGTTCACCCCGGACGACATGGCCGCGATCGAGAAGCGCATGGGTGAACTGATCGCCCAGGACTACGACGTCATCAAGAAGATGACGCCGCGCGCCGAAGTGGTCGAGATCTTCAAGGCCCGTGGCGAGGACTACAAGCTGCGCCTGATCGAGGACATGGCCGACGACATCCAGGCGATGGGCATGTACTACCACCAGGAATATGTGGACATGTGCCGCGGCCCGCACGTGCCGAACACGCGCTTCCTGAAGGCCTTCAAGCTGACCCGCATCTCCGGCGCCTACTGGCGCGGTGACGCGCAGAACGAGCAGCTGCAGCGCATCTACGGCACCGCCTGGGCCGACAAGAAGCAGCTGGAGGCGTACATCAAGCGCATCGAAGAAGCCGAAATGCGCGACCACCGCCGCATCGGCAAGCAGCAGGACCTGTTCCACCTGCAGGAAGAAGCCCCGGGCCTGGTGTTCTGGCACCCGAAGGGCTGGGCGCTGTGGCAGGTGGTGGAGCAGTACATGCGCAAGGTCTACCGCAACAGCGGCTATGGCGAAGTGCGTTGCCCGCAGATTCTGGACGTGAGCCTGTGGAAGAAGTCCGGCCACTGGGATAACTACCAGGACAACATGTTCTTCACCGAATCGGAGAAACGCACTTACGCGGTCAAGCCGATGAACTGCCCGGGCCACATCCAGGTGTTCAACCAGGGCCTGCACAGCTACCGCGACCTGCCGATCCGCTACGGCGAGTTCGGGTCGTGCCACCGCAACGAGCCGTCCGGCGCGCTGCACGGCATCCTGCGCGTGCGTGGCTTCACCCAGGACGACGGCCACGTGTTCTGCACGGAAAACCAGATCGAGTCGGAAGTGACCGCCTTCCACCAGCAGGCGCTGGCGGTCTACCAGCACTTCGGCTTCGACGAGATCCAGATCAAGATCGCGCTGCGCCCGGAATCGCGCCTGGGTGACGACGCCACCTGGGACAAGGCCGAAGGCGCGCTGCGCTCGGCGCTGACCGCCTGTGGCGTGGAATGGCAGGAGCTGCCGGGCGAGGGCGCCTTCTACGGCCCGAAGATCGAGTACCACCTGAAGGATGCCATCGGCCGTACCTGGCAGCTGGGCACGATGCAGGTCGACTTCATGATGCCCGGCCGCCTGGGCGCCGAGTACGTGGACGAGAACAGCCAGAAGAAGCACCCGGTGATGCTGCACCGGGCCATCGTCGGCTCGATGGAGCGTTTCCTGGGCATCCTGATCGAGCACCATGCCGGCCAGTTCCCGGCCTGGCTGGCGCCGACCCAGGTGGTGGTGGCCAATATCACCGACGCCCAGGCCGACTATGTCTCGGGCGTGACCAAAACCCTTGCGGAGCAAGGCTTCCGCGTCAGCTCGGATTTGCGTAACGAGAAGATCGGCTATAAAATCCGCGAGCATACGTTGCAGCGCGTGCCCTACCTGCTGGTCATCGGTGACCGCGAGAAGGAAAATGGGGCTGTGGCGGTGCGTACGCGTTCTGGCGAAGACCTGGGCAGCATGAGCCTGCAGGCCTTCATCGAGCGGCTCCACGCCGAGGGCGCGTAAGCAAAGGTCCGGTCCGGGGGCACAGGCACCCGGGCCGGTTCGATACCCTTGGGAGAACGTAATATCAGCACCCCTGACAACAAACAGAACCGCAAGAATCAGGAAATCCGTGTGCCGCGCGTCCGCGTGATCGGCAGTGACGGAGAAATGATCGGCGTGTTGTCGCGCGACGAAGCGCTGTCCATGGCCGAAGATGAAGGCCTGGACCTGGTCGAAATCCAGCCGCAGGCCGATCCGCCTGTCTGTAAGATCATGGACTTCGGCAAGTTCAAGTTCGAAGCGCAGAAGAAGGCCAGCGAGGCCAAGAAGAAGACCAAGCAGGTCGAGATCAAGGAAGTGAAGTTCCGTCCGGTCACGGACGAGGGCGACTACCAGATCAAGCTGCGCAAGATGCGCGGGTTCCTCGAAGATGGTGACAAGATCAAGGTCAACATCCGCTTCCGTGGCCGTGAAATGAGCCACCAGGAGCTGGGCCGCGAAATGGCCAACCGGATCGAGGCCGATCTGGGCGAGGACATCGTCATTGAATCCCGTCCGCGCCTGGAAGGGCGTCAGATGGTCATGATGATCGCGCCGAAGAAGAAGACCTGAGGCCCGACGGGCTGCCTTTCGGGGCGCCTGGCTGAATGGTTCAGGGTAAGGGGGCGCCGCTGGCGTCCCTTTGCTTTTGTGGCGGGCCGGCGGGTTGCGGATGAAAGGCGGGCAGGGGCTGGTGGCAGGGCCGTTTTGCCTGTATCATGCCCGGCTCGACCCACCCAGGACGGGTCGTACGCCGATCATGGCAGGACGGAAAGAGCGGCCCAGGCCGCCGCCAGATCAGTCAGAAACCAGGGTCAAATCCCATCAAGGACATTGCAATGCCCAAGATCAAGACCAACCGGGCAGCGGCCAAGCGTTTCCGCAAGACCGCCTCGGGCAAGTACAAGTGCGGCCACGCCAACCGTAGCCACATCCTCACGAAGAAAGCGACCAAGCGTAAGCGTAATCTGCGTCAGACGGGCCATGTCCGTGCAGAAGACGCAGGCCGTCTGGACCGCATGCTCCCTTACCTCTGAGGAACTGAAAAATGGCACGAGTTAAGCGTGGCGTACAGGCGCGTCGCCGCCACAAGAAGATTCTGGATCTCGCCAAGGGCTATTACAACGCCCGTCGCAAGGTCTTCCGCGTTGCCAAGCAGGCGGTCATCAAGGCACAGCAGTACGCCTACATCGGCCGTAAGCAGAAGAAGCGCAACTTCCGTTCGCTGTGGATCACCCGCATCAATGCGGCTGCCCGCATCAACGGCCTGAGCTACAGCCGCTTCATGAACGGCCTGCTGAAGGCCGGCATCACCCTGGATCGCAAGGTCCTGGCTGACATCGCCGTGCACGACGCAGCCGGTTTTGCCGCGCTGGCCGAAAAGGCCAAGGGCGCGCTGGCGGCATAAGTCCTTCCCGATGCCGTAACCGTTCACTCGGAACGGTGTCAGGTCAAGGCAATGCATGGGGAAGGGCGCAAGTCCTTCCCCATTCTTTTTTGGGTCCCGGTGCGGCCACAGCGGCAGCGCGGGGACGGCGGTGGCGACAGGGGTCGGCCCTTCGCGCATCGCGATGGCAGATCGACTGGAGTTCCGGCCCCCCATGAGCGACATCCAATCCCTCACCACCCAGGCGCTGGCCGATGTGGCCGCCGCACAGAGCCCTGACGTGCTGGAACAGCTGCGCGTGGCCCTGCTTGGCAAGAGCGGCAGCATCACCTCGCAGCTCAAGCAGCTCGGTACCCTGCCGGCCGAGGAGCGCAAGGCCGCCGGTGAAGCGATCAACCAGGCCCGCGACACACTGACCCGTGCGCTGGCCGAGCGCAAGGCGCTGCTGGAAGACGCCGCACTGGACGCGCGGCTGGCTGCCGAAGCCATCGACATCACCCTGCCGGGCCGCAATGGCGACCGCGCTGGCCTGCATCCGATCACCCGTACCCTGGAACGCATCACCGGTATTTTCGGCCGGCTGGGCTACGAGCTGTCGGAAGGGCCGGAGATCGAGGATGACTGGCACAATTTCGAGGCGCTGAATTTCCCGCCGCACCACCCGGCGCGCGCCATGCACGACACCTTCTACTTCGGCGACGGCCGCCTGCTGCGCACGCATACCTCCGGTGTGCAGGTGCGCTACATGGGCGACCACGCGCCGCCGCTGCGCATGATCGCTGCCGGCAAGGTGTACCGCAGCGACAGCGACCAGACCCATTCGCCGATGTTCCACCAGGTCGAAGGCCTGCTGGTGGACGAGCACTCGACCTTCGCCGACCTGAAGGGCACGTTGGCAGAATTCGTGCGCGCGTTCTTCGAGCGCGATTTCGAGATGCGCTTCCGTCCCAGCTACTTCCCGTTCGTCGAACCGGGTGCGGAAGTGGACATCGCCTGGCAGCAGCCCGATGGCAGCACCCGCTGGCTGGAAGTGCTCGGCTGCGGCATGGTGCATCCGAACGTGCTGCGCAATGTCGGCATCGATCCGGAGCGTTACACCGGCTTTGCCTTCGGCATGGGCGTGGAGCGTTTCGCGATGCTGCGCTACGGCGTCAACGACCTGCGCGCGTTCTTCGAGAACGATGTGCGGTTCCTGAAGCAGTTCGCGTAAGCCGCAACCGTGCAGAGCCGGGCCATGCTCGGCTGCCTTTCTGGATGGACGCCTCCTTGCGCATGCGCTGGGCGACCACAAAAACCGCAACGGGAGGCACGCCTCCCACCAGGGTGACACCATGAAATTCTCCGAAAACTGGCTGCGCAGCCACGTCCCGACCTCCGCCTCGCGCGATGAGCTGAGCGCGGTGCTGACCGCCATCGGCCTGGAAGTGGAAGAAGTAACCGCGCTGGGCGAAGGCCTCGATCACGTGGTCGTGGCACGCATCGTCGAGGCCTCGCGCCACCCGGAAGCCGATCGCCTGCAGGTGTGCAAGGTCGATGCCGGGCAGGGCGAGCTGCTGCAGATCGTCTGCGGTGCGCCGAACGCCCGCGCGGGCCTGGTCGCGCCACTGGCGATGGTCGGTGCGCAGATCGGCGAGCTGAAGATCAAGCCGGCCAAGCTGCGTGGCGTAGAGTCCAACGGCATGCTGTGCTCGGCCAAGGAGCTGGGCCTGGACAACGATGCCTCCGGACTGCTGGAACTGCCCGATGACGCCCCGGTCGGCCAGACCCTGGTCGAGTACCTGGGCCTGCCGGACGCCAGTATCGAAATCAAGCTGACCCCGAACCGCGCCGACTGCTTCAGCCTGCGCGGCATTGCCTACGACGTCGCCGCCGCTACCCGCAGTGAAGTGCTGGATTTCGCCGCCGACGCCATTCCGGCTGCCGGCAGCCGTGAGCTGGCCATCCAGCTCGACGCTGGCGCCGAAGCGCCGCGTTACCTGGGCCGTGTGATCGAGGGCGTCAACGCTGCCGCCAAGACCCCACTGTGGATGGCCGAGCGCCTGCGCCGCAGTGGCGTGCGTCCGGTCTCGCTGCTGGTCGACATCACCCAGTACGTGATGCTGGAACTGGGCCAGCCGATGCATGCCTACGACCTGGCCACCCTGCAGGGCAGCATTGCCGTGCGCCGTTCGCGCGCGGGCGAGACGCTGAAGCTGCTGGACGGCCGCGATGCCGCGCTGGACGACAGCTTCCTGGTGGTCACCGACGCCGATCGTGCGGTCGGCCTGGCCGGCCTGATGGGCGGCTTCGACACCCGTGTCACCGACGCTACCACCGCCGTGTTCCTGGAGGCCGCGCACTTCGCGCCGGCCGCGATCATGGGCCGTGGCCGCAAGCTGGGCCTGCACACCGATGCCGGCCACCGCTTCGAGCGCGGTGTCGATCCGGCACTGCCGCGTACCGCGATCGAGTACGCCACCCACCTGGTGCTGGACCTGGCCGGCGGTACCCCGGCGCCGGTCACCGAAGCTGTGCGCGAGGCCGATCTGCCGCAGCCGGCCACGATCGTGCTGCGCCGCACGCGCATCACCCGCGTGCTTGGCATCACCATTGACGATGCCGAAGTCGAGCGCATCCTGCGTGCGCTGGGCATGGACGTGGCCGCCACCGCCGACGGCTGGCAGGTCACCGCGCCGAGCCGCCGCTTCGATATCGCCATCGAAGAGGACCTGATCGAAGAACTGGCCCGCATCCACGGTTACGAGCAGATCCCGACCACGCTGCCGGGCGGTGCCTCGCGCGTGGCGATGCCGAGCGAGACCCAGCTGGACGCGCTGAGCGTGCGCCGCCAGCTGATCGCCCGCGACCTGCAGGAAACCGTCAATTTCGCCTTCGTCGACGACGCACTGCTGGCCCAGTGGCAGCTTCGCGACGGCCTGGTGCCGCTGGCCAACCCACTGTCGGCCGAACTGGCGGTGATGCGCCCGTCGCTGCTGCCGGGCCTGGTTGCCACCCTAGGCCGCAATGCCGCTCGCCAGCTCGGCCGCGTGCGCCTGTTCGAGCTCGGCCGCGTGTTCGCCCAGCAGGCCGGAGACGGCCAGCCGGCACCGCTGGAAACCCCGCGCGTGGCCGCTGCGGTCTGCGGTGATGCGCAGGCGGTGCAGTGGGGCCTGCCGACCCGCAAGGTCGATTTCCATGACCTGAAGGGTGACCTCGAATCGCTGGCGGCCGCCAGTGGTGCGCAGCTGGAGTTCCGTCCGTCCACCCGCGCCTACGGCCACCCGGCGCGTTCGGCCGAGGTGTTGCGCGATGGCGTGGCGATCGGCTGGATCGGCCAGGTTCACCCGCGCCTGGCCAGGGCGATGGACATCGAAGCCGACGTCTACGCCTTCGAACTGGACCTGGAACCGCTGACCGCGCGCCGCCTGCCGCGTGCCGGCGAACTGTCGCGCTTCCCGGCGGTACGCCGCGACCTGGCATTCCTGGTGCCTGAACAGGTGGCCTGGGCCGATCTGGCGGCGACCGTCCGCCAGGCCGCCGGCCCGTTGCTGCGCGACCTGAACCTGTTCGACCGCTATGTCGGCCAGGGCGTCGAGCCGGGATTCAAGAGTCTCGCTATGGGCTTGATTTTGCAGGACAAGTCGCGCACTCTGACGGACCGCGACGTGGAAGCGGTGGTGGCCGAGGCGGTCACTGCCATCGAGCGTGAACACCACGCCCGGATCCGCGGCTGAGCGGGCAGCACTCGGGGGTAGCAGGCAATGGCATTGACCAAGGCGGAGATGGCGGAAAAGCTGTTCGACGAAGTCGGTCTGAACAAGCGGGAAGCCAAGGAATTCGTCGACGCGTTTTTCGATGTGCTGCGTGAAGCATTGGAACAGGGACGTCAGGTGAAGCTGTCGGGCTTCGGTAATTTCGATCTGCGGCGCAAGAACCAGCGCCCGGGTCGCAACCCCAAGACCGGCGAGGAAATTCCGATTTCCGCCCGTACGGTGGTCACCTTCCGTCCGGGCCAGAAGCTCAAGGAGAGGGTGGAAGCTTATGCTGGATCCGGGCAGTAACCGCGAACTACCGCCGATTCCGGCCAAGCGCTACTTCACCATCGGTGAAGTCAGCGAGCTGTGCGACGTCAAGCCGCACGTCCTGCGCTACTGGGAAACCGAGTTTCCCAGCCTTGAGCCGGCCAAGCGCCGAGGCAACCGCCGCTACTACCAGCGCCACGACGTGCTGATGGTGCGGCAGATCCGCAGCCTGCTGTACGAACAGGGCTACACCATCGGTGGTGCACGCCTGCGTCTGGACGGCCCCGATGCCCGCGAGGAATCGGCGCTGAGCAACCAGATCATCAAGCAGGTGCGCATGGAGCTGGAAGAAGTGCTGCAGTTGTTGCGCCGCTGATCCCATTTCCATCGTAATCCGCTATACTTCACGGCCCGCCGCACTGGCGGGCACATCGCAGCATCAGTCGGGGCGTAGCGCAGCCTGGTAGCGCATCTGCCTGGGGGGCAGAGGGTCGTCGGTTCGAATCCGGCCGTCCCGACCAAAAGCAGCGATAGAACAAGGGCTTGCGCCATACGGTGCAGGCCCTTCTTCGTTGTGCACCCTATCGCCACCCTATCGAATGGCGAGGATGCCCGTGTTGATCTCGGTCCACGGCCTTTCGTGGCCTTCCAGATACACCTCGGTCATCGCCGGCGAGCTGTGTGTGAGAAGGTGCTGCACTTGTTCTTCCGACCAACCTCGACGGTTGTGTGGAAGAGCACCGCCAAGCCTGCGGATCTCCTGGAGTGACACCTGATGCATGCCGATCCAAGCTGATTGACTCGCGGACGTCCTGGAACTCGCGGCTCTCCGCTGATGCGCTCGATTGCCAGGCGAAAGGCGTAGTTCTTCGACGCTTCACTGAAGTCCAACGGTCTCGCCGGCGATGGCCTTTGCGATGATGGCCGAGCTCGGCACAGTGGCGTAGGCGCGGTAGCAAAAGATCCTGGAGGTCAGTGCCTGCAAAAACGTGATTCTTATGGCGGTTCGAAAATTTAATCTGCGGTTCGGGGAAGTCCTACAGATCGATGGCTGAGGTTCGGGTTGGAAAATGCTGATCTGTATGTTAAACGCATCTTGAATCATGGAAGAAGGCAGGTGGCGGAATGAAATCACCCATTAAAGTGGCAATGCTGTTCATCGCGCTTTTTAGCAGCAATGTTGCGATGGCCGACGCTCGGCTACAAGTCGAAATAGTTCCGCTGAAGGGCGACCTGGGAGAAACTTCAATCGCGCTGAAGCTCTCGAATGTCGGTGACCAGGTTGCGGTAGTCGCTGAGTCTTCTCTGCCGACGCTCAATGCTCGCAAAATGTTGTTGGATGATCCCTTCATAGTGAAACAGCAGGATGGGCGCGAAGTCCAGTTCTTCGGGATAATGAGGGATACGCTCTCCGAAACTCCGAGTTATTTGTCCATACCTCCTGGCGGCAGTTTCAGCCTAGATATAAATCTTGCAAGTGGCTATAGTCTGTCGCCAGGGCTGAGTTACACCATTGGCTTGCGAGCCCCGATTTCCTATCGCACCGCCGACGGCAGGAATGCGGAAGCTGGGCCCATAAAGCGGCAATCAGGCAAGTGGCAAAGTGCGTATCCCGCACCCCGCACGGTTGTTGTACCCGTTACTGGAAGAACAATGAAGCAAGCCCGGGCGGGGGAGTTTCTTGAACCTGTGGCATGTGTCGATCCGGCCGGCACCCCGCCTTCGGCCAAAAAAAGTGCAATTTTTCAGAGTGTATTGGCTGGGGTAACGATTGGTGCAGGAAATGCGCTGAGCCAGCTCCAGCAGATGACTGAGGTCGATACAACATCTGAAACTGAGTTGTGGCTGAGGTTCAGCCCCTCAGTTCACTATACGCGCTACTTCGGGGAGCATGGCCCGGACGTCAACGTCGTTGCCGGTGAAGATGTCAACGAAGATGATGCGCTGGTTGATAGCACTTTGATGGCGATCATCTGGAGAATTTCGGGAGACGGAGTGACCCCGAAGCCGCCGGTGTCCCTCTCCTGCCGGTGCAATGCTGACGAAGTGCCGGCAGACACCATTGCTTATGTGCAGTCAGGTGCTCCATACGTAATTCACGCATGCCCTGTATTTTGGTCCCTATCTATGCTGCCCGCCAATCACATTGGTGAACCCTCAAAGGTTGGCACGATGGTCCACGAGTTCACTCATTTTACTGACGACAAGGGCATGGCGCTGCGGCATCCGCCGGTCCCCGGCAAGAATGTCTCATCTCTTTCGTACGCACTAGAGTTGGCGGCCAGCTCACATCCAGGCGCTGTTCGATTCCCGAACGCGTACAAGTTTTTCGTTTTGGGTCAAGCACACGGTTTTTCTCCGCCGGAATAGTCCGAGGCAGGAGGGTGCGGTCATTGGAGCCCGCCAAGCCGCCGCCGGTGACCAAGCTCCGTCCGAGCGACGCCCGTAGGGCGTAGATGAGGGCAGGGCCGCAGCAGATGCGGAGCCATGTTTAGTCCCGGTGGCTGCAACCCTATCAGCGCGGAAGTAATTGATTGAATTGGGCCTCAATCGGCACTTATGGGAGGCCCGGTGCAGGCCTGAAACCCTTATAGATCAACGGGATGGGGCAACCAGTGATGATGCCTGGGGGCAGAGGGTCGTCGGTTCGAATCCGGCCGTCCCGACCACTGTGATGAATCAAGAAGCCCGCGCAGCGATGCGTGGGTTTTTTTTGTGCGTGCGGTGTATGCTGCGCGCCACTCGTACTACCGCGGCTGCTGAACCCGGTACTCACGAGAACACATCATGGAATCTGCAAGAAACCGTGCCTGGCGTCGCAGCCAGGCCCGCAACCATGGTGGCGACCGCGCCACGACCGCCTACAGCTACAAGCCCGAGAAGAACTGGAAGCTGCTGTATACGCGCGATGCCAAGCTCGCGCGCGCACGCCAGCTGGGCTTCACCTATCCGGTCCTCAGCGCCCGCCAAATGCAGGAACAGCAATGATCAACCTGCTGTTCGTCTGCAGCCGCAACCAGCTGCGCAGCCCGACCGCCGAAGCCATGTGGCGACGGCGGCCCGGCTTCAACGCGCTGTCGGCCGGTACCAGCCCGCACGCACGATGCCCCATCGGCCCGGCGGATATCCGCTGGGCCGATGTCATCTTCGCGATGGAGGCCAAGCACCAGCATCGCCTGCAGGCCACGTACGCGCGACTGCTGGAACACAAGCGCCTGCATTGCCTGGACATCCCCGACGACTATCGCTACATGGATCCGCTGTTGATGGACCTGCTGGACGCCAAGGTGGCCGTGTATCTCGATCAGCTGCCGGCAAAGCAGTAGATCAGTTCCGGATCGCCTTCGTCCAATCCATGCACGATGCCACTTTCGATGAAACCCGAGGCGGCGAGCAGGCATTGCATGCTGGTGTTGGATGCATTCGTCGAAGTAAACAGCTTGCCTTGCCCCTGCAGCGCGATGGCATGGCGCAGCAGGGCGGCGCCGGCGTCCTGTCTGCGTTGTTCGCGCGCCACCATGAGCATCTCGGCGAAGGCTTCGCCGAAGAAGTGACGATGGATGACCAGGTAACCGGCCAGCTGGCCGGACCGTTCGGCCACGTGCATGCCACCGCTGGCCTGCCAGTCGCTGATCTGCCGTGCGCGCCGCGGATCGTGGGCCGCAACGCTGTCGAGCGCGATCAACGCGGGAACGTCGGCGGGCGTTGCCTCGCGGATATGCAGCGTCGTCGAGGAAGGATCGGGCGGCACCATCGAAGCTCCTGGGCTGGTTGCGCCCAGTCTATCGATCACGTCGGCCGTGTCCGCGCATGCGCCACAGCCAGCGCGTGGCAGGCAGTCAATACACCCGGAACTCGGCACGGCAGCCGTCGCTGACCCACACGCCGCGACGGTCCCAGCCCCAGTTGCGGTCCTCGATGCAGGTCGTCACCGATTTCTGCTTGACCAGCCGCACCTCGTGGCGGACGCGGATGCGGCACTCCTTGTCCTTGTTCTCGTAGGACTCGCAGACCAGGCGTTCACCCTCGTTGTCGCGATCACGGCCACGTCCCGGCCAGCGCCCGTATCCGTCGGCGACGAACTCGGCGCGGCAGCCGTCGGTCACCCATAACGTGCGGCGGCTCTGGCCCCAGTTCTGGTTCTCCACGCAGCGGGTGACCGACAGTTGCCTGGCCAGGCGCATCGGGCCCTCAATGGGGCATTGCTCGGTCTTGTTGAACTGGGATTCGCAGCGCAGCGCTGGAATGTGATCAGTGTCGTGGTCCTGGGCGGCCACGGCGGTGGCGGCCAGCAGCAGGGCAAGGACGGCACCGGTGATCGGCAGCAGCGGGCGAAGAGTCATGGGGAGCCTCGAGCGGGGGATTCGGGCGGCAAGAATGACCCAGCACGGGGCCGTCGGAACGCATCGTTCCGGAAGTGGCTCAGTAAGGATTTAGTAGTGCGCACCGGCCCATGCAGAGGCTTACATCCCGTATCATCGCTGCACATCCGATCGCATCGGTTTACACCTTCTTACATGTCTTCCACGCCTGTCGGCGCAGCCTGTGGCTGCCGTCACTGGTGTGCGGGCGGCCTGTGCGGGAGGATGCGCGGACCACGACGACCACAGGGGGTTGCGTTGATCAGCAGTACCGTCATTCATCGCTCGGCCGACGCAGGCGGCGCCGAGGTGCGGGTCCTGGACACCACGTTCAAGGGCAAGCACGTGTTCACTGCCTGGGGCCTGCGCGGGCCGGAACTGACCCGCAGCGCGGACCCGGTTGCGACCGTGGCCGCACGCAAGGCGCTGCACGCGGTTGCCGGCCACAGCGAAGGGCCGCGCAGCCCGGAAGTGTTCATCGCCAACCAGTCGGCGGTGGCGATCACGGTCTATCGCCTGCTCACCGAAGCGCGCTCCGGCGATGCCATCTTCTTCCTGTGCGATTCCCAGGCGGTGGTCGAATGGCTGATCACCGCGCTGGAAGTGCAGGGCGCGGACTGATTCCGCGTTCCGGCGCGCATTGATTCACGCCAGCGCCGCGTCCACGGCGGCCCGCGCATGCAGTGCAGTGGTATCGAACAGCGGCACTGTGCTGTCCTCCGGCCGTACCAGCAGCATGATCTCGGTACAGCCGAGGATGATGGCCTCGGCGCCGCGCGCGACCAGTCTCTCGATCACGCCGGCGTAGACCTGTCGTGAGTGTTCGCTGACCACGCCGGCGATCAGTTCCTGGTAGATGATGTCGTGCACGCTGCGACGATCATCGGCTTCGGGAACCAGGACCTCCAATCCGAAGCGATCCTGCAGCCGGCCGCGGTAGAAGTCCTGCTCCATGGTGAAGGCGGTGCCGAGCAGGCCCACCTTTCGCGCCCCTGCCTGCACGATGGCCTGGGCGGTGGGGTCGGCGATATGCAGCAGTGGCAGTGGGCAGGCCGCCTCGATGCGGTCGGCCAGTTGGTGCATGGTGTTGGTGCAGACCAGCAGCAGTTCGGCACCACCGGCCTGCAGGCGCCGTGCGGCCTCAACCATGTGGTCGCCCAGTGCATCCCAGTCGCCGTCGTGCTGCAGCTGCTTGATCGGGGCGAAGTCCACCGACCACAGCAGCAGCTGCGCCGAATGTGCGCCACCGAGGCGCTGCCGCACGTCCTCGTTGATGAGCCGGTAATACTGCGCCGAGCTTTCCCAGCTCATGCCGCCGATCAGGCCAAGGGTCTTCATGCACAGCTCCATGCCGGGGAGCCGTCATTGCAGCACAGCCGATGCGGGAGTTGAACTACACATTAGTGATTGCTAATGTATTGGTCATGATCGAGAACGCCCTCTTCAAAGCGCTGGCCGACCCCACCCGCCGCCACATCTTCGAAAAGCTGGCCGAGGGCGGGCAGCATGCCAGCGCGCTGCGCGAGGGCATGGCGATCAGCCAGTCTGCGATGTCCCAGCACCTGGCGGTGCTGCGCGATGCCGGGCTGGTGAGCGAACAGCGCCAAGGCCGCTTCGTCTACTACGAGGTCGATCCGCGCGGACTGGCCCACATCGGCAACTGGCTGCAGCGCTACCGGGCCTACTGGCCCGCGCGTATGGATGCCTTGCAGGATCTGCTGAAGGAGATGGATTGATGGACGACGTTCTGAACGAAGTGGCTCCTGCGTTGGTGATGGAGCAGTGGCTGCCAGCGCCACCGGAACGGGTCTGGCGCGCACTGTTGGACCCGGCGCTGCGTGAGCGCTGGTTGCCCGCAGCCGATCTTGCCGACCCGCAGCCCTGCCTGTGCGAGGAGGGACGGGAGCTGGGCTTCCGCTTGCGCGATGCGCAGCCCCCACATCTGCACAGTCTGGTGTGTTTCCGGCTGCGCGCGGATGAGGGTGGAGGGACGGTGCTGACCATCGTGCATCGGCTCACTGACCGGCGTTCTCTGATCCCGCCGGCTTCCAACGATGAGCATCGCACGGTGATGCGCGCGGCTTGAACCAGCGCTTGGATCGAACGCTATAGGGAGCAGGCACATGCGGGACAGGATGCAGCTGGTACCGATGGTGGTGGAACGCAGCGAGCGCGGCGAGCGTTCCTATGACATCTACTCGCGGCTGCTGCGCGAGCGCATCATCTTTCTCAACGGCGAAGTCGATGACACCGTATCGGCGCTGGTCTGCGCGCAGCTGCTGTTCCTGGAATCGGAAAACCCGGAGAAGCCGATCCATCTGTACATCAACTCGCCAGGCGGAGTCATTTCCAGCGGCTTGGCGATGTACGACACGATGCAATACATCTCTGCTCCGGTGCATACGCTGTGCATGGGCACCGCGCGGTCGATGGGGTCGTTCCTGCTGATGGCCGGCGAGCCGGGTCACCGCGCGGCGTTGGCCAATGCCAGCCTGCACGTGCACCAGCCGCTGGGCGGGGTACAGGGCCAGGCTTCGGACATCTTCATCCACGCCGAGGAAATGCAGCGCACCAAGCAGCGCATCACCCGGCTGTATGCGCAGCATTGCGGACGCAGTGTCGAGGAGGTCGAGCAGACCCTGGACCGCGATCGTTTCATGAGTGCCGAGCAGGCATGCGAATGGGGCCTGATCGACCAGGTACTGGTACGGCGCGACGAGCACGCGGCCTGAGCCTGCCTCTGTAACCACCACATCCACGCTGTGCTGTATGTGCCGCGCGTTGCAGACGCACTCTATGCTGGTACGGTCTTCTGAAGTGGATGTGCGCCATGGCCCTGCATACCTGGTGGTGGTTCCTCGCCACGGTGTTCGTTCTGTGTGGCACGCCGGGGCCGAACATGCTGCATATCCTCGGCCGCAGCGTCGGACTCGGCTTCCGCGGCAGTGTACCGGCGATGGCCGGCTGCCTGCTGGCGATGCTGCTGGTGCTGGCCGCGTCCGCTGCTGGCCTGAGCGCATTGCTTCATTCCTCGCCGATGCTGTTCGAAGTGCTGCGCTATCTGGGCGTGGCCTACCTGGCCTGGCTGGGCCTGAAGGCATGGCGCGACAGCTGCCGTCCCGCGCCTACGGTGACGGTGGATGCCGCACTGCCGATGATGCCGACGCTTGGTGCCTGGACCGTGTTCCGTGGTGGCCTTCTGGTGGGCCTGAGCAATCCCAAGCTGCTGCTGTTCGCGGCGGCGTTCCTGCCGCAGTTCGTTGACCCGTCACGTGGCCAGGCGTTTCAGTACAGCGTGCTGGTGGCCACCTTCGCCGCTTGCGAACTGTTCTGGTACGTGATGTATGCAGCCGGTGGCCATGGCCTGCGCCGCTGGCTGGCCGAACCCTTTGCGCGACGCTGGTTCGAGCGGTTGGTCGGTAGCGTGTTCCTGGCGTTTGCCGTCGCGCTGCTGCGCTTTCGTCCGCGCTGATTCACGCCGCGCACGCGGCCTGTTCACGACTGCCGCATCGGTGACGGCCTAGCCTGATCATCCAGTACGCAGTCCCCGCAGGGAAAGGTTTGACATGATCAAGTGGGCCATCATCTTCGCCATCATCGGTGTGATCGCAGGCGTGCTCGGCTTCGGTGGCATCGCCGGTGCCTCGGTCGGCATCGCCAAGTTCCTGTTCTGGGCCGGCATCATCATCGCCGTGGTGCTGTTCCTGCTCGGCATGACCGTGGCCAAGAAGGTCAGCTAGCGTTGATCGCGCAGCAGCGTGCTCAGTGCGCGCTGCTGCGCGAAAACAGGTTGATCACGAGTACACCGGCGCAGATCAGGCCGATGCCGATCAGCGCGGGTGCATCCAGGCGCTGCTTGAACACCACCAGCCCGATCAGCGAGATCAGCACGATGCCGACGCCGGACCAGATCGCGTAGGCGATGCCGGTCGGGATCGACTTCATGGTCATCGACAACAGGTAGAAGCACAGTCCATAGCCGACCAGTGCGCCCAGTGTCGGCGCCAGCCGGCTCATGCCGTCGGACGCCTTCAGCAGTGATGTGGCAATCACTTCCAGCACGATGGCAGCGGCAAGGTAGAGATAGGAATTCATTGACCGCTCCAGCTCATTGCGCTCAGTTTCAGCGCCTGATCGGCCATGGTCAATGCGCTGGCACGTTCCTGCGCGTCGAGCGGGTAGGCCGTGGCCCAGCAGCCATTGGCAGCGCGCCGCGCGCCGCGCACCGTTGGCGTCGCCAGGGAATACGGCCAGCATCGCACGCTTCCAGGTACGCCAAGCGCTGCCTTGCGGCGCGAACAGGAGCGGATACGGGCGTGGCGGGAAGAAACCGACTGGACGGTACGACTGTATCGCAGGCCCACCGCGTTGCCGCGCGCTGCCGGCCAAGGTCGGCAGCGGAGCCATCATGCGTCGATGCGGGCGAAACGCGGTTGCGGTCCGTGCTCGCCCGGCACCTGCTCGACGAACATGGCGTACGGGCGTACCCACAGGCCACCTTCGCCATACAGCGCGCGGTACAGCACCATCGGTTGCAGGGTCTCACTGCTGCGGACGATGTCGAGCACTTCGTACTCGCCGCCCTTGAAGTGGCGGTAGCGGCCTGGGGCCAGGGTGGGTAGCGGACTCAGCTCAGCCATGGGCGGCGCGACTCACTTGCGCGCCGGGCTGGCCGGCTTCGCGCAGTAGGCATCGATGGCTTCGGCGGTGTTGGCCAGGCCCTGTGCCTGCGCCAGTTCCCACGGACGTTCGCAACGCTGGCTGTGCTCGCACCACTGGTAGCCGGCCGAACCGATGCAACCGTGGGCATCGCGGTCGCCACCGACCTTCGGCGTGGCAGGCGAAGTGGCCGCCGTATCGGCACGCGCAGCGGCCTGATGCTGGTTGGCACAGGCGGACAGCACCAGCAGGGCTGGAATCAGAAGAAGCGCTTTCATCGGGCGGGCTCCGTGCCTAAAGCGACAGTGTCTGCCGCAAATAGCCCTGCAGCAAGCGCTCAGTGCATGGCGGCGCGGATCAGTTCCTCGATCAGCACGAGGTAGCTGGCCACGAAGTAGAACTTCAGCAACGTCCAACGCTGCTGCGAGAAGAAGGTGCGCATGTGGAAGGGGCCCCTGTTGGTGACGGTAGTGTGAAGCTCCGCCAACTCCGTGACAAGGGTCACGAAAGGGGACTCACTAAACGGCCTCAGGGATGTGATGGCGGGGCGCCCTGACAGCGCGGCGCGGCATTTTCGTACAAATCTGATGGGCCATCCCGGAGGCGATCGCTAGCCTGATGGGGTACCGGTGCTCAGGGCCTTCCGTCGCCGGCTTGATCCATTCCGCAGGAGTCTCCAATGGTCATTACCGTTCAATGCAATGCCCGGCACTGGTCCGTACTGGACCCGCAGGCGCATGACGCAACCCGTTATGCACGGGGTGCCGAGGCCTTCGATGTCGCCGCAGCGCGGGCCCAGGAGCACCACCGCCGCACCGGCCAGTGCAGCACGGTACGGGTCGAGGCGCTTGGCAATTTCGTGGACGCACTCCACTTCGGACGTTGACACCACCCAGCCGAGGTGCAGTCAGCCACGGTTGAGCTGTTTGAATGGGGAAAGAACCGCCTTGGGGGCGCCCCCTGTCCGCCGGGCCGCGAATCCCGGATGCTTGCGCCATCGTATTCATGTGGAGATTCCGATGGGCAAGGCACTCACCTGGCGCACCCTGGCCTGCACCCTGCTGCCGATGCTGGCGGCGGGTGGCGCCCAGGCGCAGAGCTATGGCTACGGTTATGACGACGATCGCTATGGCGGTCGCGACGGCGGCGGCATCGTACGCTGCGAATCGATCAAGAACCGCAGCAATGAATGCCGCCTGGAAGGCCGTGCCCGGATGATCCGCCAGTTGTCCGGCTCGCCGTGCGTGGAAGGCGAGACCTGGGGGCAATCGCGCTACGGCGTCTGGGTCACCCAGGGCTGCCGTGCCGAGTTCGTCGGCGACTACCGCCGCGGCGGTGGCTGGGGTGGTGGCCATGGCAACGGCTGGGGCAATGGTGGCAATGGCTGGGGCGGGGGCGAGGTGATCACCTGCCATTCCAACGGTCACCGCCAGGAATACTGCGATGCCCGCATCCGCCGTGGCGTGCGCCTGGTCCGCCAGGATTCACGCAGTGCCTGCATCGAAGGCCAGACCTGGGGCTGGGACCGCCGTGGCATCTGGGTCAGCGACGGCTGCCGGGCGCAGTTCCAGGTGAATTGAGCGCGCCCCTCGAAAATCAGAATAATCTGATACAGCTCACATTTTGAACGTCGTATCTTCTGCGAATCAGGGCACCCCTGCGTGCCCCTGATCCGTCGCGATGAAGTCTGCCGTAACCGGCACGCCCATCCCGCCACCGTCGATACGCTGCCTCAAGGAGTGAGCTGCATGTTGATCCGCCTGCAATGCGAGCAACGCCAATGGCGCGTGCTGCACCCGGACCGGCCCGAACCGATCGAGTTCCGCGACGGTGCCAGAGCCTATGATTTCGCCGAGACCCTTGCACGTCTCCACTTCGTCGACACCGGGCAGCGCGCTGCGGTGCGGGTGGAAGCCAGCGGCGCCTTCGTGGAAGCGGTCAGCTACGGCTGAGGGTTGGGGCTCCCGGTCAGATCCTGTTTCCGGTGCCCGCTATCCACGCATGGCGTGGATCTACTATGCATCTGCATCCACGCATGGCGTGGCTCTACTTCGAATCTGCTTCCACACGTGGCGTGGATCGACCCCCTGTTCCGCAGTAGATCCACGCCATGCGTGGATCCACTGGGTCGTGATCGGCCTCAGCCTGCCGCGCTGAGCGGGGGAGTGCCGGCGGCCAGCTGCGGCCAGCGCTTGAGTACCGCCGCGCGGATGCCCGCGGCATCGATACCGGCTTCGGCCAGCAGGTCTTCACGGCTGGCGTGGTGCTGGTAGCTGTCGGGCAGGCCCAGGTGCAGGATGGGGCGCAGCACGCCTTCGGCGTTGAGCAGCTCACCGACGCCGGAGCCGGCGCCACCGGCCACCACGTTGTCTTCGATCGTCACCAGGCCCTCGTGCTGGGCGGCCACAGCCAGCAACAGCTCGCGGTCCAGCGGCTTGATGAAACGCATGTTGACCACGCTCAGGCCCAGTTCGCGGCCGACCTGCTCGGCGGCGGCCACCGCGCTGCCGAAGGCCAGCAGGGCGATGCGGCTGCCCTGCAGGCGCAGCTCGCCCTTGCCGATCGGCAGGGTGGACAGGTCGGTGCCTGCAGCCACGCCGGTGCCGGTGCCACGCGGATAACGCACGGCTGCCGGGCCGGGGTGCTGCAGGCCGGTGCTGAGCATCTGCCGGCATTCTGCTTCGTTGGAGGGGGCCATCACCACCATGTTCGGCACGCAACGCAGGAAGCTCAGGTCGAGGTTGCCGGCATGGGTCGCGCCGTCCGGGCCGACCACGCCGGCGCGGTCGATCGCGAACAGCACATCCAGGTCCTGGATGGCCACGTCATGCACCAACTGGTCGTACGCGCGCTGCAGGAAGGTCGAGTAGATCGCCACCACCGGCTTGCCCCCCTGGGTCGCCATGCCGGCGGCGAGGGTGACCGCGTGCTGTTCGGCAATGGCCACGTCGAAGTAGCGCTGCGGGTATTCCTTGCTGAAACGCACCAGGCCGGAGCCTTCGCGCATCGCGGGGGTGATGCCGTACAGGCGCGGTTCGGCGGCGGCGGCATCGCACAGCCAGTCGCTGAACACATCGGTGTAGGTCGGCTTCTTGGCACCGGCCTTGGCCACCAGGCCCTTGTCCGGATCGAACGGACCCACCGCGTGGTAGCCGATCTGATCGCCTTCAGCCGGCTCGTAGCCCTTGCCCTTTGTCGTCATCACGTGCAGCAGCTTCGGGCCCTTGGAGGCGCGCAGCGTCTTCAGCGTGGACAGCAGGGCGGGCATGTCGTGGCCGTCGATCGGGCCGGTGTAGTGGAAACCCATTTCCTCGAACATCGTGGACGGCACGAACATGCCCTTCCAGTGTTCTTCCCAGCGCTTCACGAAGCGCGCCGGGTTGTTCTTCTTGTCACCGAGGATCTTCTTGCCGCCTTCGCGCAGCGCATTGAGCGTGCGGCTGCCGGTAGCACGGCCGAGCATCTTGGTCAGGCCGCCGACCGCCTCGGAGATCGACATGTTGTTGTCGTTGAGGATCACCAGCAGGTTCGGTTCCGGCTCCATGCCGCCGGCATGCATCAGCGCTTCGAACGCCATGCCGGCGGTCATCGCGCCGTCACCGATCACGGCCACGATCTTGCGGTCGTCGCCTTCGGACTGGCGGGCGATGGCCATGCCCAGTGCCGCCGAGATCGAGGTCGAGGAGTGCCCGACGCCGAAGGTGTCGTACTCGCTTTCCTCGCGCTTCGGGAACGGCGCGACGCCGTCCTTCTGCTTGACGGTATGGATCTCGTCGCGGCGGCCAGTCAGGATCTTGTGCGGGTAGGTCTGGTGACCCACGTCCCAGACCAGCTGATCGACCGGAGTCTGGTAGAGGTAGTGCAGGGCCACGGTGAGTTCGATCACGCCCAGGCCGGCGGCGAAGTGGCCGCCGCTCTTGCCCACCGATTCGATGAGGTAGGCGCGCAGTTCGTCGGCGACCGCCCTCAATTCGGATTCGTCGAACGTGCGAAGGTCATCCGGAGTCTGGATGCGCGCGAGGCGGGGATAGCGGGCAGAGTCGATCATCATGTTCGCACTTTTTCTGAACGCCCATTTTCGCCCTCAAACGGGGGTGGGCAAGCAAACGCCGCCGCCCGTGACAGGACGGTGAGGGTTGCATTTTCGGGCGTTCAGGTGCTCAGTTTCGACCGCTTGGGCAATTGCGCCTTCAGGAAGGCCATCTGGTCGGCCAGGATGTTGCGATTGGACAGGATCAGGTGCTCGATCCAGCTGGGCCGGTAGGGGACTGCCAGCAGGGGCATGCCGGCCTGCTGCGGGGTGCGGTCGCTCTTGCGCGAATTGCAGTGGAAGCAGGCGGTAACCACGTTTTCCCAGCAATCCAGGCCGCCCTTGGACAGCGGCACGACGTGGTCGCGGGTGAGCGTGGGGCGGTTGAACTGCTGGCCGCAGTACATGCACAGATGGGCGTCGCGGGCGAACAGGGCCGGGTTGGTCAGGTTCGGTGTCGGATCGATCGCGCGGGAGCGGGCGTGGCCGCGGGCGGCAATGATCGGGTGCAGGTCCATGCCGCTCTGCAGGCCGCTGAAGCGGTTGGTACCGCCGTGGATGTGCAGGCAGGGATCGCCCAGCGTCCAGGCAACCGCTTCGCGGGCGTAGAGGCAGGCTGCGTCCTGCCAGGTGATCCAGTCCAGTACGCGTCCGTGGGCATCAAGCGAGAGCAGCCGGACCGATCCGGGGCGATGCAGCGTCGTGGCGTTGGGCGATGCTTCGGCGCCCGGAGCAGAAAGGGGAGCTCCGGCTTCGATCAGACCCAAGCGTGTAGTGTCTGTCTCCATCGGGAGAACAGCTTATACCTGAATCATTGCGATTTGGGTATCGCCTGTCGGCGATACGCAAATCGTCAACATTCAGGTCCGCGCATTCTTCCTAATCCCCGCGCCTGTCGGCGCGCCCCCTTTAACAAAAGGGGGCTCTTCTCCAGAGGGATTTCGGGGGTTTCCATCCACGCATGGCGTGGATCTACGGTGTCGACCAAGGTCGACACCTACCAGCAGCAGAAATCTGTCGAGGGCGGGGTGGGTCCGGTTGCGGGGGCGTGAGCGCCATGGATGGCGCGACCGAGGCTACAGGGACGTACTTGCGCCGTCCCCCGCAATTGGACCCACCTCGCCATCCCGCAGGAAGCCGGCTGTTGCGGTTGCCGGCCAGCGGCCGGCACTACCGCGGGTGCCGGGCGGCAGCCCGGCTCAGGCGCCGAAGCGCTCGTCGTCCATCGTCATCAGCGGGGCGGCGCCGGACTGGATCGCGGCGGCGTGGCTGAGCGTGCGCGGCAGCACGCGGGCGAAGTAGAACCGCGCGGTCTCGCGCTTGCCCTGGGCGAAGGCGGCGCCGTGCGCGCTGGCATCGGCGGCGGCCACGCTGCGGGCCCACCAGTAGGCCAGAACCACGTATCCCGAATAGAACAGGTAGTCGTAGCTGGCTGCGCCCAGTTCGTCCGGATTGCCGGCCGCGCGCTGCAGCACGTCCATCGTCAGCTTGCCCCATTCGGCGGCCTTGGCGCGCAGCGGGCCAATGAACTCGGCCAGCGCTTCGTTGCCCTCGTGTTCCTTGGCGAAGGCTTCGATCTCGGCCAGCATCAGCTTCAGGCCGGCGCCCTGGCTGGAGGCGGTCTTGCGGCCGATCAGGTCCAGCGCCTGGATGCCGGTGGTGCCTTCATACAGCGTGGTGATGCGCGCATCGCGGGCCAGCTGTTCCATGCCGTGTTCGCGGATGTAGCCGTGGCCACCGAAGCACTGCAGGGCGTTGTAGGTGTTCTCGATGCCCCACTCGGTCTGGCAGGCCTTCGAGATGGGCGTGAGGAAGCTCACCAGGGTGTCGGCGCGCTCGCGCTCGGCGGCATCCTCGGCATGGTGGGCAATGTCGATCAGGGTGGCAGCGTGCAGCGCCAGCAGGCGGCTGCCTTCGACCAGCGACTTCACCGTCAGCAGCATGCGTCGCACATCCGGGTGGACCAGGATCGGGTCGGCCGGCTTGTCCGGGAACCTGGCACCACTCAGGGCGCGCGACTGCAGGCGCTCACGGCTGTACTTCAGTGCGTTCTGGTAGGCGCGCTCGGACAGGCCGATGCCCTGCAGGCCAACGCCCAGGCGCGCGGTGTTCATCATGGTGAACATCGCCTGCAGGCCCTTGTGCGGCTGGCCGACCAGGTAGCCCTGTGCGCCATCGAAGTTCATCACGCAGGTGACCGACCCCTTGATGCCCATCTTGTGCTCGATCGAGCCACAGCGCAGTGTGTTGCGCTCGCCGACGTTACCTTCGCGGTCGACCTTGAACTTGGGGGTGACGAACAGCGAGATGCCCTTGGCGCCCGGAGGGGCGTCGGGCAGCTTGGCCAGCACCAGGTGCACGATGTTGCCGGTCAGGTCGTGCTCGCCGGCGGTGATGAAGATCTTGGTGCCGGTGATCGCGTAGCTGCCATCGGCATTCGGCTCGGCCTTGGTCTTCAGCAGGCCCAGGTCGGTGCCGCAGTGCGGTTCGGTCAGGCACATGGTGCCGGTCCAGCGGCCTTCGATCAGCGGCTTGAGGAAGGCCTCGTGCTGCCAGGCTTCACCGTGCTGCTTCAGCGCTTCGATGGCGCCGTGCGAGAGCAGCGGGAAGTTGCCCCACGCCAGGTTGGCGGCGTTGATCATTTCGTTGAGCGGCACGCCCAGGGTGTGCGGCAGGCCCTGCCCACCCAGTTCCGGCGAGGCGGTCAGGCCGGTCCAGCCGCCATCGACGAACTGGTCGTAGGCCTGCTTGAAGCCGGGCGGGGTGGTCACTTCACCGGTGGCCTGGTCGAGCACGCAGCCGATCTCGTCGCCGACGCTGTTGAGCGGGGCCAGCACGGTGGCGCTGAAGCGGCCGGCTTCCTCCAGTACGGCATCGACCACGTCGGCGGTGGCGTCGGTGAAGCCCAGGCGGGCGAACAGGGGTTCGACCTTGAGCACATCGTGCAGGGCGAAACGGAGGTCGGAAAGCGGGGCGGTGTAGCTGCTCATCGGTACGTCTCGGTTTGATCAGGGCAGGGAGAGTGGCGCCAGGCGCCGCGACGGAAGGTGGAAATCAGCGCAGCACGCCCGGCAGGCCGGGCGCCTGGTTGAGGGTGCTGCGGCTGCTGATATCGAAGCTGCGCTGCTTCTTTTCCTGCGGCGTGGCCGCCACCGTTCCCTTCAGGCCGTAAGCCAGGGTGCGGTTGCTGGCCAGCGCGTCGGCCACCACCAGGCGTGCGGCCGAGCTGGGCACGAGGTCAACATTGATGACATCGGCTGAGGTGCCGCCGATGGAGATGCCCGGCTTGGCCTGCAGGGTGCCGGCGTCGCTGTCGCCGACGGTCAGCGCCAGCGCGACGTCATCGAAGGTCATGGGCATGGAGCTGTAGTTCTGCAGGCGCAGGGCCACGGTCCAGTTGCCGTCGGCGCGCACGGTCAGCTGCTGCAGGCTGGCCGCCGGTTCCGAAACACGCTTGACGATGCCGTTGTTGCAGGCAACAAGGGCGAGGGTGCACAGGACGATCAAGGCGATACGGAAACGGTGGAGCATGGGCGCAGGTCCTCTGAAGGGGTGCGTTGGATAAGCATACTACGGCGTATGGTCGTTTGGATCGCCTGTGGCGACCCGTCGCAGAGGGTAGCGCGTGAAGATGGCGCCCGGGCGTGCGCGGCGCCGGATCGGGCGCGTGTGGCGCGCCGGATGCGGGGAGGTTCAGTCGGCGGGTGTATCGCGAATCGGGGCCATCAGGCGCAGCGGGCCGAGGTCGTAGCCCATCGTCTCGGCCTTGGCTTTCAGCTGTTCGAGCTGGGCGCGATCCATTTCCGGCAGGCGCGAGAGGATCCACAGGTACTTTCGGTCCGGTTCACCGACCAACGCCCACTGATAGTCCGGGTCCACTGCCAGGACCCAGTAGTCGGCCCAGACCAGTGGCACCCAGCTCAGCCAGTCCGGAACGAATCGCACCTGCAACTGGCCTGGATGGCCGGCAACCGGGCGCGCCACGCCTTCAGCAACCACGCGTTCTCCGTCGCCGTTGCGGCAGGCATTGGTGACGCTGATGCGGCCATCGCGGCGCAGTCCGTAGTTGGCGGTGATCTCGCCCACGCACTGCTTCTGGAACGAGACCGGAAGATGCGCAATCTCGTGCCACTGGCCGGCGTAGCGGTCAATATCCAGCGCGTCGACCGCGCGCACCGGCTCGGCGGCCAAGGCCGGGCAGGTGGCGAGCAGCAGGAATGCGAGCAGGGCAGGGCGCAGAGGCATCGGCGTACTCCGTTCAGGAGTCCTGAGCTTAGGCGAGCGGCCAAGGCCACGTGTAAAGGTTCCATGCGCCGGCAACCATTGCCGCCGACTTTTGCAACTACTGCTCGAACGGGCGTTGACTGCGCTCGTCGCCGTCAAAAGTAAGCGTTCGCGTATGCAGCGTGCCGCTGCTCATATCCCATTTGAAGGTGTCCAGCCCTCCGCCGCCGGTTCCCTTGGAATGCAGGCGTACTGCGCCGCGGGTCAGATTGTCGGTGAGCAGCAGTTGCGCGGAGCCGTCGGCGTCCACACGGAGTCCGGCCCGGTCCCGCCACCGGTCCTCGCCCTGTCCCTTCGGGGCATCCAGGGCAAGAGCGACGCTGTCGTCCTCGAATGTACTCAGGCCGCCTCGCTCGGCGCCGGAAGCATCGAAAATCAGGATGCCCGCGGCGCGGCTTCGTCGCCCGTCTTCTGCGCTGTCCTGGCCAATCTCCACCCGCACCACGCCGTGCTCGTCGAGTACCTGCAGCTGCCGCGTGCTCAAATGATCGACGTGTAATGGGGCATCGCGCTGCGAAAGCAGCCAGGCCGTGACTGCGGCCAGGCCCAGCAACAACATGGACAGCCCGGCAACCAGCCAGTGCAGGCGTCGCAGCGATTGCTGCAGTTGGGGTAGAGAAGGTGCGTCATCCATGTCATCAGTGCTCCATACAGTGGACCAAGGACAGTACTACAGAGCCGGCAGGCACGGTCACGCAAAAAAAAGACCTGCATTTCTGCAGGTCTCTGAAGATGGTGGCCGAAGACGGAATCGAACCGCCGACACGGGGATTTTCAATCCCCTGCTCTACCAACTGAGCTACTCGGCCAAATTGTGTGGCAATCACGATCAACTGCGATTCCCGAAAAAAGACCCGCATTTCTGCAGGCTGTCGAACGTGGTGGCCGAGGACGGAATCGAACCGCCGACACGGGGATTTTCAATCCCCTGCTCTACCAACTGAGCTACTCGGCCACGTAGTTCATTGCAGCGAGGTCGCTGCCAAGGACGCGCATATTACGGAGGTCAGTCGCCTACGGCAAGCATTTTGGCAAAAAACCTTCACATTGCCGTCTGCGCAGGCGCAAGTACTTGATCCGCCGTCGCGGGGCGGGGGCGCGCTGGATGCCGATTCATCCGGGCGCGGCGGCGCGGTGATCATCGCCTGCGGCGGAATTCAGCGGGCCACGGTGATCGACAAAAGCGGTGTGGCGGGGCCAGCGCGTGGACGGCATCGACACCTGACATGGAACGCTGTTTTCGTGACCGCCATTGGGGCACGCTGCGGCGTAGTGTCGGCGTTCTCTTCCTGACGCTGGCAACAGCAGAGACCGTCGTCATGTCCGACTCATCGACCACTTCCCGCATTGTGCTGGCGTCGCGTCCGCAGGGCGCACCGGGTGCAGCCAACTTCCGCCTGGAGCGGGCCGCGCTGCCGGCATTGGCCGATGGCGAGGTGCTGCTGCGCAACCACTATCTTTCGCTGGATCCGTACATGCGTGGACGCATGGATGAGGGCCCGTCGTATGCCGCGCCGGTGGCGGTAGGGGCGGTGATGGAGGGCCAGACCGTGGCCGAGGTGCTGCAGTCCAATGTTCAGGGTGTCGCAGTGGGTGAGCTGGTGCTGGCGCCGGGCGGATGGCAGACCCACGCGGTGCTGCCGGCCAAGGCACTGGGGCGCCGCCTGGACCCGGCTGGACTGCCGCTGAGTACCGCGCTGGGTGTGTATGGCATGCCGGGCTTCACCGCCTATTCCAGCCTGCATGAAATCGCCCGACTGCAGCCGGGAGAGACGCTGGTGGTGGCCGCTGCGACGGGGCCGGTCGGCGCGACCGTGGCGCAGCTGGCCAAGCTGCAGGGCGCGCGCGTGGTCGCCATCGCCGGTGGTGAGGCCAAGCGTGCCTATCTGCAGACGCTGGGCGTGGACGTGGCACTGGATCATCGCGCTGCTGATTTCGCCGAGCAGCTGCGCGCGGCGGTGCCTGCGGGTATCGACGTGTACTTCGAGAACGTCGGGGGCCATGTACTGGATGCGGTGCTGCCATTGCTCAATGACTTCGCCCGCATTCCGGTGTGCGGCACCATCGCCACCTACAACGATCGTGGTGTCGAGCAGCCTGGCCCGGACCGCCTGCCGTCACTGTTCAGCCAGATCCTGCGCCAGCGCCTGACCGTGCGCGGTTTCATCGTGCACGACTTCAACCACCTGTGGCCGGACTTCGAGCGCGAGATGCCGCAGTGGCTTCGCGAGGGCCGCATCCAGTACCGCGAGGATGTGGTAGAAGGGTTGGAGAAGGCACCGGAGGCATTCTTCGGGCTGCTGAAGGGGCACAACTTCGGCAAGCTGGTGGTGAAGCTGGATTGAGGGCTTGGCGGTGTGCCGACCAAGGTCGGCACCTACCGGAAGCTGAGCGCGCCGACCAAGGTCGGCACCCACTTCAGGCAGTCGAGGCCTTTTCCCTGCGCAGCAGTTCGCGCTTGCGTGCCACGCCCCAGGCGTAGCCGGACAGGTCGCCGTCGCGGCGCACCACGCGGTGGCAGGGCACCGCCACCGCCAATGGATTGCTCGCGCATGCGCGGGCCACGGCGCGGCTCGAGCGGGGCGCGCCGATGCGCGCGGCGATATCGGCATACGATGCTGTCTGTCCTCGCGGAATCTGCTGCAGTGCCTGCCATACCCGTTGCTGGAAGGCGGTGCCTCGGATATCCAGCGGCAGTGTGGCGCCTCGCGAGGGATCCTCGACCAGGCCTACCACCTGTGCCACCAGTTGCTCATAGCCCTGGTCGGCGCCGACCAGTTCGGCCTGGCGGAAGCGTTGCTGCAGCGACTGCAGCAGCGTCTCCGGATCGTCGCCGAGCAGGATCGCGACCACGCCGGTGGCACTGCTGGCCACCAGCACGCTGCCCAGCGAACTCTCGGCAAGCGCGAAGTGGATAACTTCGCCACGACCACCTGCGCGCCATTGCTTGGGAGTCATGCCCAGCAACTTCGGTGCGTTCTCGTAGAAGCGTCCGCTGGAGCCGAAGCCGGCATCGTGGAAGGCGTCGGTGATGCGTTCCTGCTGTTCCAGCCCGGTGCGCAGGCGGTCGGCGCGCAGCGCGGCAGCGTACTGCTTGGGGGTCAACCCTGTGGCCTGCTTGAACAGGCGGTGCAGCCGGGTCGGGCTGCAGCCGGCGATGTCGGCCAGTTCCTGCAGTGAGGGTTCGTCGAGGCTGGTCTGCAGGTGGCGGCAGACCCGTTCGACGCGGGCATCGAGGGCGGTGGTGGCGGTACTGTCCATGGCCGGATTCTGGCACGTGCCGGTTCCGCGGAAACTCCGTTTCCTGCACTCATCTGTGAGGCCTGGAAACGGAGTGTTGGCGGACCGGAGGCGCGGCATCGTGATGGCCACTTCACAACCGGTACCACGACCATGCGCCTGAACGACAAGATCGCCCTCATCACCGGTGCCAGCGCCGGCATTGGCCGCGCCAGCGCGCTGCGCTTTGCTGCCGAAGGGGCAAAGCTGGTGCTCAACGCGCGGCGACCGGAGCCATTGCACACGCTGGCCCAGCAGATCCGCGCCGCCGGTGGCCAGGTGGTGGTGCATGCCGCCGACGTGGCGGATCCGGCCACGGCGCCGGCGCTGGTGGAACTGGCCCGGCAGTCATTTGGTGGCTTGGACATCGCGCTCAACAATGCCGGCATGCTCGGCCCGGGCGTACCTGCGGCGGAGTTCCCGGTGGACGCCTGGCGCGAAGTGATGGCGACCAATCTGGATGCCGCTTTCCACGCGGCACGCGCGCAGTTGCCGGCATTGCTGGCGCGCGGCGGCGGCTCGCTGGTGTTTGTCGGCACGTTTGTCGGCCATACCGTGGGCTTCCCGGGCATGGCGGCCTATGCGTCGAGCAAGGCGGGGCTGATCGGCCTGAGCCAGGTGATCGCGGCCGAGTACGGCGCGCGCGGCGTACGCAGCAATGTGCTGTTGCCCGGTGGCACCGATACCGAAATGGGCCGGCAGGCCGCACCGACCGGCGATGCCCGCGACTTCGTGCGCTCGCTGCATGCACTCAAGCGCATGGCCGAGCCGGAGGAGATCGCCAACGCGGCGCTGTTCCTGGCCAGCGATGAAAGCAGTTTCGTTACCGGAACCGCGATGCGTGTTGAAGGCGGCGTGTCGATCACACGTACCTGAGCGGGGTCAGGAGCGTGGCGCGTAGCGGATACCGCTGCTGGCCATGAAGCCCTTCGGATCGAAACGGGCCCATGCCTCGCCCCAGTCGAAGCGGGCGTGGCCGCCGGCCAGTTTGCGCCCTAGCGCCGCACCCAGCGTGCGGCGCATGAAGGCGACTTCGGCATCGATTGCCGCCTGGGTCGGCCAGCCGTCTTCCAACGTCGCACCGGGTAGATCGACGCCCATCGTCACCATGTCGAGCTGTTGCCCGAAGAAGCACAGGCTGATGCCAGCGGGCGCGCCGCCCAGGCTGAGCTGGTGCAGGCTGAGCCAGACGTAGCCGGTGCCGACATCGCGTTCGCCATGCATCAGCGTGACGAAGGCGACACGTGCCTCATCCCGTGACAGGGTGGGGCCGATCAGAGTCGGCAGATTGCCGAGCTGGATGCTGCCGTCGGTCGCATCAATGATCATCGGCACGGCGTGTGCTGCGCGCTGGGCAGAAGAGGGCATGGCGTACCGGTGGGCGTTGGCCCTCGGATTCTGGCTGCGCGGGGGCAGTGGCGGCAAGCCAGTGCCTGCACATGACGTTGGCGCAGGACTGACCTGTGGATTACCCGCCAGCCTCTAGCGTGGTGCACAGCGTTGGCCTGTCGCCGACGAGGGAGTTTTCGATGAACGAGCGAGACAAGGATCAGGACCCGAAGCAGGGCGTCCAGGAAAGCCGCCAGGACAGGAAGCAGGACGATGTGGCCAAGCAGCGGCCCGGGCAGCGCGACCAGCAGGTGCGCGATGCGCACTCACGCGGCCCGCAGCGCAAGGACGGCGACCAGGAGCCGGCCTGAGTTGCGGGCGCTAAAAAAAAAACCCGCAGATCATGGCGATCTGCGGGTTCTTCTGAAAAGTGGTGGAGCCAAGGAGGATCGAACTCCTGACCTCGTCATTGCGAACGACGCGCTCTCCCAGCTGAGCTATGGCCCCACGGCAGGACTCAAGTGTAGCCAAGTGGCCGCGCCTTGCCAAGCCGATCCGGGACGCCGGACGACGCGGCGTGAGCGCGCGCAATGGTGCCGAAACCGTTCGGTTCGCCGCGGCGGGGTCCGCGCAACGAAATCGTAACAATTTGGGGGATAATGGCCGCTTGCGCAGTTCTCCTCCCTTTTGCCGCCCGGCTCGCGCAGGCCGCACGGACGCCTCCTCAGAGCATTCCATGCCCTCCCATTCCGATTCCCGCCGCCTGTCGGGTCTGTCGTCTTCCTTTGTTTCCTTCCGCCGTCACCCGCTGGCCCTGGCCTGTGCTGGCCTGGCCCTGGCGGGCAGCTTCGGTGCCGCCGCGCAGGACAGCGCGCCGACCCCAACCGGCCTGGACACGATCACCGTGACCGCCGAACACCGTGAGCAGAACCTGCAGGAAGTGCCGGTCTCGGTGGGTGTGGTGCAGGGGGAGCGCATGCGCGACTTCACCGCCGGCGGCGACGACACCCTGCTGGCACTCTCCGGCCGCGTGCCGAGCCTGTATGCGGAAACCACCACCGGCCGCATCTTCCCGCGCTTCTACATCCGCGGCCTGGGCAACATCGACTTCTACCTGGGAGCCTCGCAGCCGGTGTCGATCATCCAGGACGACGTGGTGCTGGAGCACGTGGTGCTGAAGTCCAACCCGGTCTATGACGTGGACCAGGTGGAAGTGCTGCGCGGCCCGCAGGGCTCGCTGTTCGGCCGCAACACCACCGCCGGCATCGTCAAGTTCGACACCCTGAAGCCGACCCAGGACTACACCGGCCGCGTCAGCGCCAGCTACGCCACCTACAACAGCGTGTCGATCGACGGCGGCTTCGGCGGCCCGATCAACGACATCGCCTCGTTCCGCGTGTCGGCGCTGTACCAGCACCGCGATGACTACGTCGACAACACCTACAAGGGCCCGAGCGCCGATGGCACGGTCAGCCCGAAGAAGAACGCCATGGGCGGCTTCGACGACCGCAACGTGCGCGCCCAGCTGCTGCTGACCCCGAGCGACCAGTTCTCGATCCTGGCCTCGGCCCACGCCCGCGACTATGAAGGCACCTCGACCCTGTTCCTGCGCGGTGCGCTGACCAAGGGCTCGAACGAGACCGACGTGCCGCGCGACAAGGTCGCCTACGACGAGGCCGACAACAACCCGCAGGCCTACAAGACCTACGGCGGCTCGGTGAAGGCACGCTACGACTTCGGTGCGATCGACTTCACCTCGATCACCGCCTACGAGACCACTTCCGGTTACAGCCGTGGTGACACCGACGGTGGCGCCGCGGCGAACTTCCCGGTCAACGGCGTGCCGAACGGCTACGGCCAGTCGATGGGCCGCATCCGCGACCTGGACCAGTGGACCCAGGAATTCCGCCTGGCCAGCCATGACGACCGCGCGCTGCAGTGGCAGGCCGGTGCGTTCTACTTCAACGGCAGCGACACCACCGACTTCTACCAGCGCGCGTGGTTCCTGCAGGGCCCGGCACGTAACCCGAACAACTGGGTGCGCCTGCGCAACAAGAACACCTCGTGGGCCGGTTTCGGCCAGCTGAGCTATGCCTTCACCGACAAGTTCACCGTTACCGCCGGCCTGCGCCAGACCCGGGACGAGAAGCACACCCGCCTGCTGAAGACGGCTGACACTGCCGCTGGCGTGGTCACCTACAAGGGCCGCACCGACGTCAAGATGTCCGACACCACCCCGAGCTGGGATCTGAGCGCGATGTATCAGGTCACGCCGGACGTGAGCGTCTATGCCAAGGTCGCCCGCGGCTTCCGCGGCCCGACCATCCAGGGCCGCTCGGCCGTGTTCAATGCCGACTTCACCACCGCCGATTCCGAGACCATCCTGTCCTGGGAAGCGGGCGTGAAGAGCAGCCTGTGGGACAACCGCCTGCGCTTGAACGCCACCGCGTTCACCTACACCGTCAACGACATCCAGCTCAACGGCAACGATTCGGACGGCAACGGCGTGCTGTTCAACGCCGACAAGGCCAGGGCCTATGGTTTCGAAGCGGACATGGAGCTGCGCCCGATCCCGAACCTGACCTTGAGCGCCGGCCTGAGCCTGCTGCACAGCGAAATCAAGGACAAGCGCGTCTACGCACAGGTCTGCGGCCTCAACGGCCAGGTGGTGTGCACGGTGAACGACCCGACCATCAAGGTCGGCGCCAACACCTTCGCGCAGATCGACGGCAACCCGCTGCCGAATGCACCGAAGTACAACGTGAACCTGGCTGCCCGCTACGACTTCCCGGTCAGCGACGCTGGCACCATGTTCGTGTCCACCGACTGGAACAAGCAGGGTTACACCAGCTTCGTGCTGTACGACAGCAAGGAGTTCAACTCCAAGGGTGACTTCGAAGGTGGCCTGAAGATCGGCTACTCGGGCAATTACGGTGCCTACGAAGTGGCGTTGTTCGCGCGCAACATCACCAACGAGAAGAACCTCAAGGGTGTGATCGAGAACTACATGGCCGCGGTCTACAACGAACCGCGCACCGTCGGTGTCTCGCTGAACATGAACTGGTAAGCCTTACCCCGTCGTGTACCGGAAACGGCGCTCATCGAGCGCCGTTTTTCGTTGCTGGCCAGGCATCATCCGTGCTCAAGGCGTGGCGCTGACGCCCTTGCCCAGCGCTGCATCGGACGGCGCACTGGGGCCCAGCACCTGCAGCTGCATCGCCTCCATCCGCTCCAGTACCTTGCGCTGCTTGCCGTTGAGGCCGCGCGAGGTGATTGCGATGTGCTTGCGTGCAGCGTCCAGCGGCGCGGGTTGGTAGTGCACCGTGAAGCGGCGCAGGGCGCATCCCATCAGCTTGTCGACCGGTGCGCAGTCGTTGGCGTTGAAATCGATATCGCCGTCGGCGGCAACAATGAAGGGGCTGAGCAGGATCTGCCCTTCGCGGGCAGTGAAGGCCAGTGGCGCGTGGGCCTTGGCGATGACCGCCTGGATGCGTACGGCAGGGATGTCTTCAGGGACGATCCTGTCATCCCAGTAGCCTTCGGTCGGGCGCGAGGTTTCGTAGTTCTGGGTGCCCCATGCCACGCAGTTGCCGGAGGCCACATGCACCGAGATGCAGACCTGCTGGGAGTGCTGATCGGTCAGGACGCCGGGTGGTACCCAGACCTTCTTCCAGGAATAGAAACGGTAATCGACGTCGGCCAGGCGGGTGGCGCCGATGTCCTTCGATACTTCGTCCGTGGTCCCCAGCGGCTTCAGCTTGGCCACGCGGGTGTTCAGGCGGTAGTTCTCCGCACCGTTCAGCAGATAGGTGCCCGGCGGAATCAGATGCACCTCGAACACGTCCATCAACACCGTCCGCTGCGGGCCGGTTTCCAGTTCGTTGGTGTTGAACAGCTGCACATAGCCCTGGGAGGGAATATCCTTGTGCTGGAAGGACACCCGCGTCGAGAACCCGGGTAGGTCGGTCGAGCGGTTGCCCAGATGAAAGCCGGGGACCGGAGAGCCGACACCTGGCCCGCCGTTGTGCACGACATACGGGGCCGGCACCAGCACGGCAACCAGACCGTCGCGGGTGGCACCGTCAATGATGTCCACCAGCTTGGCTGTGTTCTCCTTTTCCTGTGCATAGGAAAGCGGTGCGGCCTGCCCAGAGCATGCCAGGCCCAACGTGGTTAGCAGCGGTGCGCAGGCGGTCGCGATCTTGAGGGTCTGCATCGACGTCTCCTTGTCAGTACCGCCCAACCCTAGCACGGCCCCTGCAGGCTTGAGGTGCACGGCGCCGGCGTGGTCCGGCGCCTTGTCATCAACGTGCGGGCAGCAACGCCTGCAGCCGCGACTCCAGTTCCTGCTGGCGCCAGCCGGCCAGAGCGGCCGGCCATTGGCGGCGCTCCAGGTAGCTTTCCAGATGCTTGCGCGAGGCCAGCACGCCATCCGGCAGGCCCAGCTCGCGGCTGCGCTCGGCAACGGCGTCCTGCAGCCTCTTCAGTGCCTGCTTGTTGGTGTCGTTGGCGGGCAACGCCAGCGGTGCCTCGGCCTCATCGGCCAGCGGCGTGTCCAGCGCCTGCCACACCGCGCCGGCGAGCTTGCGCGGTGCCTTCGGGAACTGTTCAAACAGCGTGGCCAGCGCGGCGGCATCGGCCGGTGGCGTGCGTGCCAGCGTGGCGGCCAGTTCGTTGTCCAGGATCCAGCTGCGCGGGCGGTCGCTGCTGCGTGCCTGCACATCACGCCAGCGCAGCAGGCGCAGCAGGCGGCGCTGCGCGGGAGCATCGAGAAACTGCGCTGAGCGCATCGCCAGATGTGGCCAGCGGTCCTCGTCATTGGCGACGCTGGCCAGCAGGCGCTCGCCGTCGTCGTGCAGCCACTGTTGGCGGCCCAGCGCCTGCAACTTGGCATCAATGGCGTCATGCAGCGCGAACAGGTGCTCGACGTCGTCGGCGGCGTATTGCAGTTGCGACTCCGAGAGTGGACGGCGCATCCAGTCCGAGCGGGTTTCGCCCTTGGCCAGCGCCACGCCGGTGATTTCCGCGACCAGCTTCTGGTAGCCCATGCCGCCACCAATGCCGGCCAGCGAGGCGCCGATCTGTGTGTCGAACAGCGGTCGCGGCAACACGCCGCAGGTCCACTTGAAGGCAACCAGGTCTTCGCTGGCGCTGTGCATCACCTTGGTGATCGATTCATCGGCCAGCCACGGCGCCAGTGCCTCGGTCATGCCGGGAATCAGCGGATCGATCAGCAGGATGTCCTGCCCGACCGCCATCTGCACCAGAGCCAACTGCGGCCAGAAGGTGCGTTCACGGATGAATTCGGTGTCCAGGCCGATGCGGGCCGGACGCTGCTGGAAGTACGCATCCAGCTCGGCGGGGGTGGTGATCCAGGTTGCCACGGGTCAGGGCCTACTACTCGGGTTTGCTCAGGCAGGGGAGAATAGCCTAACGTCGGTGCGCGTCCCTGCCGAAGGAGATCCTGCTTGCGTTTTCCGCTGTCGTCCGCGCTGTGCACCGCCTTGGCCATGGCCCTGGCAGGCTGCACGCCGTCGCCCCCCACGGCAGTGGACCGGAGTGCCGGGGAGGAGGCGCGCCCGTCCGCGAACGCAGACAGCGACGAGCGCCCGCAGGCCGGGCAGGGCAGCGTGACCATCGCCGGTGAGGATGCCGCCGAGGATGTACAGCAGTGGACGCCGCCGCGGGTGGACCGCCAGGGCCGCAGCCTGGCCCAGTTGCGCCGCGCGGCCGGGCAGGCCTTCACTGAGGGCCGGCTGTATGAGGATGCCGATGCCGCCATTCCGCTGTGGCTGGCAGTACAGGAAGAGGACCCGGATGACCGCCAGGCCCGCCAGGGCCTGCAGCGTGCCCGCCAGCGCCTGCAGCAGCAGGCGGATGCGTTGCTGGTGCGGCCGCTGAAGCAGCGCGAGGCGCTGGCCGAGGCCAGCCGCCAGGCGCTGGTGCTGCTGACCCTGGCGCCCAAGGACGAGAAGGTACGCGCACTGCAGGGTCGGGTGGAGCTTGCCCAGCGGGTGGTCGCTTACAACCGCGCCGGTGAAGAGGACCTGCGCTCGGGCCGGATCGGCGAAGACGGGGACGGGGCTATTGGCAACTTCCGCGAGGCACTGGCACTGGATGGGAATAACAGCCGCGCGCGGCAGGGACTGGCCGCAGCCGAAAGCGGGCTGATCCGCCGCGCAGAAGATGCTGCACGCGCGCGCGATTTCGCCAGCGCGGGCACTTGGTTGGCCGAAGCCAGCAAGGTGCGCGACTCATCGCCGACCATTGCCGACGCGTTCGAGCGCATCGAGCAGATCCGTGCGGCGGTGTTGCTGCAGCTGCGCGATGACGGCCTGCGCGATCTGTCCACGCCGCAGGGCCTGAAGCCGGCACGCGAGAAGCTGGCCGAGGCCCTGCGCATCGCCCTGCCGGGAGACCCGGTGGTGGCCCAGCTGCGTGAGCGCATTGACCTGGCCACGCACTACGGCAGCTTCCGCCCGGGGCAGGTATTCAGCGATGCCATGCGCGATGGCGGGCGCGGGCCGCAGATGGTGGTGGTCCCGCACGGCGGCTTCCAGATGGGGGCCGGTGATGCCGAGCCGGGCGCCAGCGATGCCGAGCGGCCATCGCATTATGTACGCTTTGATCGAGGCTTCGCGATGGCGATCACCGAGGTGACGGTCAGCGATTTCCAGCGCTACGTGAAGGCGACCAATGCGCGCCCGCGTGCGACCCGTCGCGGCCATTCGGTGGTCTATGACGAACGCAGCGGCAACTTCATCCGCCGCAGCGGCGTGGACTGGCGTTCGGACTACGACGGTGGCCTCGCGATGGCCAATTCGCCGGTGATGCATGTCAGTATCCGCGATGCCGAAAACTATGCGGCGTGGTTGTCCGAGCAGACCGGGCGCAGCTACCGGTTGCCCAGCGAGGCCGAGTTCGAATACGCGCTGCGCGCCGGCAGCAGTGGCCGCTATCCGTGGGGCGCCGCCGGCACGCCGCCGCCCGGTGCTGGCAACTTCACTGGCAGCAAGGATGTCTCGCCATCGGGACGGCACTGGCACAACGCCTTCATCGGCTATGGCGATGGCTGGTGGGGGCCCGCGCCGGTGGCCAGTTTCCAGGCCAATGCCTTCGGCCTGCACGACATGGCGGGCAATCTCAGCGAGTGGGTGGCCGATTGCTGGCATGCCAGCTACCGGCGCGCGCCCTCCGATGGCGCGGCCTGGTTCAACCCGGGCTGTCGCGCGCGGGTGATCCGCGGGGGCAACTGGGCCAACGCGCCGGAGCAGACCCGTGCGGCGTGGCGGCAGTCGCAGGATTCGGACACCACCAGCGCGCGCATCGGTTTCCGCCTGGTGCGGGGCATCTGAGCGGCACCGGGCTTCACCCGCTGCTGGCGCCCGCGCACTAAGATTGCGCCGTGCCCGCCGGCCGGCGGGGCCTGCTGGACGACCCCTGATGCGCAATGATCCCTTTTCCCGCTCGCCCCAAGGCCCGCAGCGTCGCGGCCTGTTTGGCAACATCCGCTGGTGGGTGCTGTTGCTGGCCGCCGGCTATGCGCTCTTCTACTGGTTTTCCAATCGCACGGTGGACCCCTACACCGGCGAGAAGGTGATGATTGACAGCAGCCTGGACGCCCGCCAGGAGACCGCCTTGGGCTTGCAGGCCTACCAGCAGATCCTCTCGGAGGAGCCGCCGATGGACTCCAACGCGCCGATCGCGCGCGATGTGCGCGACATCGCCCAGCGCCTGATTGCCAAGGTTGATGTGGTGGAGACTGCACTGGCGCAGGAGCACGGCGTTCAGCCGGCGCATTTCGCGCGTGATTTCCAGTGGGAAGTCAACGTGATCCCATCTGAACAGGCCAACGCATTCTGCCTGCCTGGGGGCAAGATGGCGGTCTATACCGGCCTGGTGCCGGTGGCGCGCACGCGCGACGCGATGGCGGTGGTGATGGGCCACGAGATTGCCCATGCGCTGCTGCGCCACGGTGCGCAGCGGATGGCGCAGCAGAAGCTGACCCAGATCGGGCAGATGGCCGGCGCCGCCAGCGGCATGGATGCGCAGCAGCAACAGATGATGATGTCGGCGATGGGCTATGGGTATCTGTTGCCGTATGCGCGCAGCCACGAGACCCAGGCCGACGAAGTGGGACTGATGCTGGCCGCAGCGGCGTGCTTCGACCCGCGCGAGGCGGTGCCGCTGTGGCAGCGCATGGGCCAGGCCAGTGGTGGCCAGTCACCGCCGGAGTTCGCGTCGACTCACCCGAACCCGGGTACCCGTATCCAGAACCTGCAGGCGTTGATGCCGAAGGCACTCGAGTACCGGCAGAAGTTCTGCGAGCAGGCAAAGTAGGGGGTTGTTCGGCAGGGCTTGCAGCCCTGCCCCTGCCGAAGCAACAGCAACAGCAACAGCAACAGCAACAGCAACAGCGTGCATTCCGTGGGATGGCGGGGTGGGTCCGGTTGCGGGGGCCGCTGCAAGTACGGCCATGTAAGCTCGGTCGCCGCATCCATGCGGCTCACGCCCCCGCAACCGGACCCACCCCGCCTTCGACAGATGTCCGCGATCTGCCGGAATGGCGCTTGGGGTCAGATCCGTTTTCCGCAGGAAAACGGATCTGACCCCGAATTGATTCGATATCTGAAAGAGATTCATCCACGCATGGCGTGGATCTACCGACCGTCATCGGGACACTGTCGAGGGTGGGGCGGTGTGGCTGTGCAGGACCGTTGGCGCCATGGATGGCGCCATCGAGCCCCCAGGGATGGGTTTACGGCGTGTCCTGCACAGCCACACCACCCCGCCAAGCTATCAACAATCCAGAGCCGCTTTCGCTGTTGCTTCGGCTGTTGCATTTGCCTCTGCAGGTGCAGGGCGCAGCCCTGCCGAACCCCTTTACTTGACCTGCACGTCGATCACGCCGTCGCCCACGCGCGCCTGCAATGCGTCGCCGGGCTGTACCTGATCGACCTGGCGCACCAGCGTGCCATCGTCACTGCGGGTCAGGATGCTGTAGCCGCGCGCTACAGTCGCCAGCGGGCTGACCGCTTCCAGCGAACGCGCCAGCCCGCGCAGGCGCAGCGCATCGCGTTCCAGCAGACGCTGCATCGCTGCCTGCGGTCGTCCGCGCAGGGCGGCCAGGCGGCGTTGCATCGTGTCGAGCTGGCGCTGTGGGTGGTGCCCGCGCAGGACCGCCGCTGCATGGCGAAGGCGCGCAGCACGGCGCTCCTGCTGCTGGTTGAACGCGGTATGCAGGCGCCGGCCCAGATCGAGCTGGCGGCGGCGCAACAGGTCCAGTCGCGCCTGCGGGCTCTGCGCGTTCAGGCGCAGCAGGGCACGGTCAGCACGTTGCATCGCCTGCTGCATCGTGTGCCGCTGCAGCTGCGCCATGCGTGCCGCGGTGCGGCGCAGGCGCAGGGCCAGTTCGCGCTGGTCCGGTACCAGCAGCTCAGCCGCCACCGATGGCGTCGGTGCACGCAGGTCGGCGGCGAAGTCGCTCAGGCTGAAGTCGGTTTCATGGCCCACCGCAGACACTACCGGGGTGCGGCTGGCGGCGATCGCACGGGCCAATGCTTCATCGTTGAAGGCCCACAGGTCTTCCAGCGAACCGCCACCGCGGGTCAGCAGGATCACGTCGTAGCGGCCGCTGGCATCGGCGGCCTGCAGCAGCCGGGTGATCTGCGCGGCGGCACTGCTGCCTTGAACCAGGGTCGGCAGCAGGTCCACTTCCAGCAGCGGGAAGCGGCGGCCGAGCACGCTCAGCACGTCGCGCAGGGCGGCGCCGGTGGGCGAGGTGATCACCGCCAGGCGCTGCACGTGCGCCGGCAACGGCCGCTTGCGTGCCGGGTCGAACAGGCCCTCTGCCTCCAGGCGTGCCTTCAGCTCCTCGAAGGCGCGGCGCAGTGCGCCTTCGCCGGCTTCCTCCATGTGGTCCAGCACCATCTGGTACTCGCCACGGGCGTCGTACAGGGTCACCTTGCCGCGCACCAGCACGCGCATGCCTTCGCGCGGCACAAACTTCAGGTACTGCGCCTTCATCCGGAACATCGCCGCGCGCAGCTGCGCACGTGCGTCCTTCAGGGTGAAATACAGATGCCCGGAGGCGGGACGCGCCACGCTGCCCAGTTCGGCCTCGACCCAGATCGCCGGGAAGCTGCCTTCCAGCAGGTCGCGGGCCAGGGTGTTGAGCTGGCTGGGGGTGAGGATGTCGTTGTTGCGTGGCTGCATGGGAACGGCGTGCTGCGGGCGGAACGGGGGCTCAGGATCGCACGTCAGCGCACCGTGTGCTGGCCCAGCGCCCACTGCACGTGTTCACGCACCAGCGGCGAGGGATCATCGACGCGGGTATGCAACGCGGCCAACGCTTCGGCCGAGGACGGTGCATTGCCCAGTGCCACGGCGATGTTGCGCAGCCAGCGTTCATGGCCGCTGCGCCGGATCGGGCTGCCTTCGGTACGGCGCAGGAATTCAGCTTCGTCCCAGGCAAACAGCTGGTCCAGACGGGCAGTGTCGAGGTTGTTGCGCGCGCGGAAATCGGCTTCGTCGGTACGCTTGGCGAACTTGTTCCAGGGGCAGACCAGCTGGCAGTCGTCACAGCCGTAGATGCGGTTGCCGATCAACGGCCGCATGTCTTCGGGGATGGCACCGTCGTGCTCGATGGTCAGGTAGGAAATACAGCGCCGCGCGTCCAGCCGCTGCGGGCCGGTGATGGCCTGGGTAGGGCAGACATCGATGCAGCGCGTGCAGGTGCCGCAGTGTGCCGTAGCCGGCGCATCGATCGGCAGCGGGATATCGATGTAGATCTCGCCGATGAAGAACCAGGAACCGCCGTTGCGGTCGATCAGGCAGGTGTGCTTGCCGATCCAGCCCAGCCCCGCGTTGCGCGCCAGTGCGCGCTCCAGCACCGGCGCCGAATCAACGAATACCCGGTAGCCCAGCGGCGCCACTTCATCGTTGATCTGCGTGGCCAGCTTCTGCAGCCGGTTGCGCATCAGCTTGTGGTAGTCGCGGCCCAGCGCATAGCGCGCTACGTAGGCGCGGCCCGGGTCGGCCAGGGTTGCCCAGGCTTCGGTGTCGTCCTTGTGGCTGTAGTCCATGCCTACCGAGATCACCCGCACCGTGCCGGGCAGCAGCTCGGCCGGGCGCGCGCGCAGGGTGCCGTGGCGCGCCATCCAGTCCATCGTGCCGTACAGGCCCTGGCCCAGCCAGTCGGCCAGGTGCGCCTCGTCCTCGCCCAGCTCGATGCCGGCGATGCCGCAGCGCTGGAAGCCATGCGCACGCGCCAGTTCGCGGATGCGCTGTACGGCCTGGACCGGATCGACAGGGGCGGGGCGGGAGACATATGCACCAGTATAAAATCCCCGCATGGCCAACCTTGCCGCTCTGTTCGATTCCGCTGCCGCGCGTGCGCTTGATGTGCAGGCCTCGGCACTGGCTGCCGAGGGCGGCTGGGGCCTGATGGCGCAGGCCGGCCAGGCCGCCTGGCAGTGCCTGCTGCAGCACTGGCCGCAGGCGCAGCGGATCGGCGTGGTGGTCGGAGCAGGCAACAACGGCGGCGACGGCCTGGTGCTGGCCCGCCACGCACGGAAGGCCGGGCGCGCGGTGGCGGTGATCGCCTTGCCGGGTAAGCCACCGGCGACGTCGCTGGCACAGCGTGCAGCATCGGAATTCACGTCCGACGGCGGCACCCTCACCGATTTCGACGGCGTGCTGCCCGAGGTCGATATCTGGGTCGATGCCCTGTTCGGTCTGGGCTTCGATCGCGTGCCGGAAGGCGCGGCGCAGGCGCTGATCGCCGCCCTCAACGCTCAGGCAGCGCCGGTTCTGGGGCTGGACGTCCCCAGTGGCGTCGACGCTGATCGCGGTGCCGTACCGGGCGTGGCCGTGAAGGCCGCTTTGACCCTGCAGTTCATCGTGCCGCATCGCGGGCTGTATACCGGCGATGCGCTGGATCATTGCGGGCGGAAGGCGTTGGCGCCGCTGCAGCTGCCCGCGGCCGCATGGCAGGGCGTGTCACCCGCCGTGGAGCACTGGACCCAGGCGCGCTTGCCGGCACTGCTGCCGCCGCGCCGCGCCAACAGCCACAAGGGCGAATCCGGGCACGTGCTGTGCGTCGGCGGCAACCATGGCAGCGGCGGTGCCATCGCCATGGCGGCCGAGGCCGCGCTGCGTGCCGGCGCCGGATTGCTGAGCCTGGGCACCCGCCGCGATCACGTCGGCCCGTTGCTGGCGCGCCTGCCGGAGGCGATGACCCATGCGCTGGAAGACGGCGATGTGCTGCCGGCGCTGCTGGACAAGGCCAGGGTGGTGGCGATCGGGCCGGGCCTGGGCCAGGACGAATGGGCGCGCGCGCTGTTTGCGCGTGCGCTGGCCAGCGCCAGACCGCTGGTGGTCGATGCCGATGCACTGAACCTGCTGGCGCAGGATCCGCGCGCGCTACCGGACGCCATCCTTACGCCACATCCGGGCGAGGCCGCGCGTCTGCTCGGCTGCAGTACCGCTGACATCCAGGCCGATCGCTACCGCTGTGCGCAGGCGTTGGCCGAACGCTTCCACGCCGTGGTGGTGTTGAAGGGCGCAGGCAGCATCGTGACGGCGCCCGGGCAGGCGCCACGGCTGATCGCTGCAGGCAATCCCGGCATGGCCGTGGGAGGCATGGGCGATCTGCTCACCGGCATCATCGCCAGCCTGCGCGCGCAGGGCCTGGCCGCCTTCGACGCCGCCGCGGCCGGTGCGCTGCTGCATGGGCTCGCGGGCGACGCCGCGGCCGCCGATGGCGCGCGCGGCCTGCTTCCTACTGATCTGCTGTCGCCGTTGCGGCGACTGGCCAACCCGGAACTTTCCCGATGATCGATTTCTTCCTTGCCGACAGCGATGCCACTGAACTGCTCGGGCAATGGCTGGCGGCCCCCCGGCCGCCGCAGGCGCTGGTCGAACTGCGCGGCGACCTGGGGGCCGGCAAATCCACCACGGCCCGCGCACTGCTGCGCGCGCTGGGTGTCCAGGGCGCCATCCGCAGCCCGACCTACACCCTGGTCGAGCGCTATCCGCTGGCCGGCGGTGGCGAGGCCTGGCATCTGGATCTGTACCGGATCGGGCAGGCCGGCGAACTCGATTTCCTCGGGCTGGACGAGGGCAGCGCGGTACTGTGGCTGGTTGAATGGCCGGAACGCGGTGCCGGTGCGCTGCCGCCAACCGACCTGGTGGTGGCGCTGGAGATCGAGGGACAAGGGCGTCGCGTTCGTCTCACTGGCGCCAGCGACGCAGGGCATGAATGGCTGAAACGGCTTCCCCAAGGAGGCGACTTGCAGGCCATATCTGTCGGCTGACGAGAACAAACACCGGCAGGTTACGGATTATTAAGGAAAAAGGTGTTGCATTCCGTTCAGCGCGGTGATTGAATCCTGAGCCATGCGCCCGGGGAACCGTCTCATCGCCATCTGTGCCGCCGTCGGACTGGGTCTGGCGAGCGTCAGCGCGTGGGCCGGTGAAATTCGCCAGGTCCTGCTGAATACCGGTGCCACCGGCACCCGTGCCGAGATCTCGCTGGTGGGCAGTGGCGGTTACAAGACGCTGTCGCTGGCCGGACCGAACCGCCTGGTGGTCGATTTCCCGGACTCCAGCGCCGTACGCAACCTGAAAATGCCGGCGGCGCAGGGCGTGGTCACCGCAGTGCGCACCGGACAGCCGGTGCCGGGTACCTTCCGTGTCGTTTTCGACCTTGCTGAATCGGTGGCGCCGTTCCGCCCACAGATGCAGCGCGAGGGCAATGAATCCAAGCTGGTGATCGAATGGCCGGGCGATGGCCCGGCCGTGGCCGCCAGCCGTCCGGCAGCGACGCCGGCGGTGCCGCCGCAGGCGCCGGCCAACACGCCCGCACCGACGCCGACGCCGGCGGAGAGCGCGCAGGCGCGTACCGATGCCGCGCGTGCCACGGCGCTGCTGACTGCCCAGGTGCGGCAGCAGGCCAGTGCCACCGCCGCCGCGCCGGCCACGCCTACCCCGGCGCCATCCACCGCGCCGGCCCAGGTCGCGGCGGCGGGTACCGTGGCCAGCAGTTCGCCTTCTTCCTCGCCGGCCGCGATCCTCGCTGGGCAGCGCACCGCAGCGGTGGTGACCACGCCGCCGGCCACGGTGCCTGCGCCGGCACCGACGCCGGTGGAACCGCCGCGCCCGGCCATGCCCAGTGATGCCTCCCGCATCCGCATGCAGGCCGGCATGCGCCATCTGGTGGTGGCCATCGATCCCGGTCACGGAGGCCAGGATCCGGGCGCGATCGGCCCGACCGGCAAGCGTGAGAAGGATGTCACTCTGGCGGTGGCGCGGGAACTGGCCCGTCAGGTCAATGCGACGCCGGGCCTGAAGGCCTACCTTACGCGCGACAGTGACGTATTCATTCCGCTGCCGATGCGCGCGCAGAAGGCGCGTGCGAACAAGGCCGACATCTTCATTTCGATCCATGCCGACGCGGCCGAGAACCGTTCGGCCACCGGTTCGTCGGTGTACGTACTGTCGACCAAGGGTGCCTCTTCGCAGCGCGCCCGTTGGCTGGCAGACAAGGAAAACGCGGCCGATCTGGTCGGTGGCGTTCGCCTGCAGCAGACCGAGGGCACGCTTGCCAATGTGCTGCTGGACCTGGCGCAGAGCGGCTACATGAAGGCGTCCGAAGACGCCGCCGGCCACGTGCTGGGCGGCCTTAAGCGGATCGGCAACAACCACAAGCCGAACATCGAGCGCGCCAACTTCGCGGTGCTGCGTACGTCGGACATGCCGGCGATGCTGGTGGAAACCGCGTTCATCTCCAACCCGGATGAAGAGCGTCGCCTGACCGACCCGGCCTACCAGCGCAAGATCGCCGGTGCCGTGCTCGATGGCGTGCACACCTTCTTCAGCCGCCAGCCACCGCCGGGCACGCTGTACGCGGCCCGTGCCCAGGCCGAGATCGACGCCGCAGCCACCATGGCCGGCGGCAGCAAGTAATCCGCTTCCTGTAGAGCGCGGTAGAGTCGACTGTTAGTCGACTACGTGCGCAGCGCGGGGCTTTTCCGCGCCCGGGCGGAGAGCAGTCGACTGACAGTCGACTCTACCCACGGGCGCTCCGCTATCATCGACCCATGAAGTCTGCTGCCCATCATCTCCCATGAGCGCGCCCGGTCCGCGCCCGATCCGGCCCTTGCCGGAGATCCTGATCAACCAGATCGCCGCTGGCGAAGTGGTCGAGCGCCCCGCTTCGGTGGTCAAGGAGCTGGTCGAGAACGCGATCGACGCCGGTGCCAGCCGCGTAGATATCGATCTTGAAGAGGGCGGTGTACGCCTGATCCGCATCCGCGACAACGGCAGTGGCATCGCGCCGGAGCAGCTGCCGCTGGCGGTATCGCGCCACGCGACCAGCAAGATCGCCGATCTGGACGATCTTGAATCGGTGGCCACGCTCGGTTTCCGTGGCGAAGCGCTGCCGTCGATCGCCTCGGTCAGTCGCTTCACCCTGGCCTCGCGTCGCGCACATGACGAGCATGGTTCCGCGCTGCAGATCGAAGGCGGAAAGATCGGTGAGGTGACGCCGCGCGCGCATGCGCCGGGTACCACGGTGGAAGTGCGCGAGCTGTTCTACAACGTACCGGCGCGGCGCAAGTTCCTGCGCGCCGAGCGCACCGAGCTGGGCCATATCGAAGAATGGCTGCGCTCGCTGGCCCTGGCGCGGCCGGACGTCGAACTGCGCGTGTCCCACAACGGCAAGGCCTCGCGCCGTTACAAGCCGGGCGATCTGTATTCCGATACGCGATTGGCAGAAACGCTGGGCGAGGATTTCGCCAACCAGGCCGTGCGCGTGGATCACAGTGGCGCCGGCCTGCGCCTGCATGGCTGGATCGCGCAGCCGCATTACTCGCGTGCCAGCGCCGACCAGCAGTACCTGTACGTCAACGGCCGTTCGGTGCGCGATCGCAGCGTCGCCCACGCGGTGAAGATGGCGTACGGCGATGTGCTGTACCACGGTCGGCAGCCGGCCTATGTGCTGTTCCTCGAACTGGACCCGACCCGTGTTGATGTCAACGTGCACCCGGCCAAGCACGAGGTGCGCTTTCGTGATTCGCGGCTGGTGCATGACTTCGTCTATCGCACGCTGAAGGACGCGTTGGCTGATACCCGCGCGGGCATGTCGGCGCAGGAGATCGGTGCGGGTCCGGTGCATCCGGTGGACGCCGCTGCTGCATCGATGGCATCGAGCGCGGGCGCATCGGGTTTCGGGCTGGTGCGTGGGCCTGCGCCCGGTGCCGGCTCGGGCGCGGGTGGCGGTGGCTTTTCCGGCTGGCGCCCGCAGCAGCCCCTTGGGCTGCAGGTTGCTGATGCACCGGCGGCCTACGCCGCGCTGTATGCCACGCCGGCCGGTGCCGAGCCCGGGGCGGCGCTTCCCCCGATGCCCGTCGAGAACGGTCTGCCGGTCACCAGTGCCGATGCCGGAGTGCCGCCGCTGGGCTATGCGATCGCGCAGCTGCACGGCATCTACATCCTGGCCGAGAACGCCGAAGGCCTGATCGTGGTCGACATGCATGCCGCACACGAACGCATCGGCTACGAGCGGCTGAAGAACGCGCACGATGGCATCGGCCTGCAGTCGCAGCCGTTGCTGGTGCCGATCACGCTGGCGGTGGGCGAGCGCGAGGCCGATACCGCCGAAAGCGAAGCCGACACGCTGGCCGCACTCGGCTTCGAAGTGACCCGTGCCGGCCCCGGTTCACTGCACGTGCGCAGCATACCGGCACTGCTGGCGCATGCCGAACCGGAAGGCCTGCTGCGCGACGTGCTGACCGACCTGCGCGAGCACGGCCAGAGCCGCCGCGTGGCCAGCGCGCGCGACGAGCTGCTGTCGACCATGGCCTGCCACGGCGCGGTGCGTGCCAACCGTCGCCTGACCGTGCCGGAAATGAACGCGCTGCTGCGCGACATGGAGATCACCGAGCGGTCCGGCCAATGCAACCATGGCCGGCCGACCTGGGCCCGTTTTTCGCTGGCGGAGATCGACCGCTGGTTCCTGCGCGGACGTTGAGGGGAGCATCGATGCGTTATCGGGGAATGGGCGGCCTGCTGGTCGCCATGGTGTTGGCCGCCTGCAGCCCCGCGCCGCCGCCGGCACCGGCTTCGGCCGCGGAGGATCCGTCCTATGCCGCCGGGCAGCAGCAGTGGCGGGTGGCACGCTATCAGGACCTGACCCGCCCGGACGGTTGGACTGCGCTGGTCGGCCTGCACTGGCTGCAGAACAAATCGCACTTTGTCGGCAGTGGCGCGACCAATGGCATCCGCCTGGCGGTGGGGCCGGACAAGCTGGGCCTGCTGCGCCGCGAAGGCAGCCAATGGTGGTTCACTCCCGAAGCCGGTACGGACGTCAGCCATGGGGGCAAACCGGTCCGCGGCCGCATCCGCATCGACACCGACAAGGATCCGCAGCCGACGCTGCTGGCCTTCGATGGTGGCAAAGGCCAGCTCAGCATCATCCGTCGCGGTCCGCGCGATGCGCTGCGGGTCAAGCACGCCGATGCGCCTGCACGCCGTGGGTTCGCCGGCCTGGAGTACTGGCCGGGCGGTCCTGACTGGCAGGTGCAGGCGCGCTTCATCGCGCCCCCGCCAGGCAAGACCCTGCCGATCGTCGATATCACTGGCTTGACCACCGAGATGCCGAACGCAGGCGCGGTCGAGTTCCAGCGTGATGGCCGCAACTGGCGGCTGGAGGCGATAGGTGCACCCGGGCAGCCGCTGTTCCTGATCTTCGCCGACCGCACCAGCGGTCGCGGCAGCTATCCGGCTGGGCGTTACCTGGACACCGATGCGCCAGGCGCCGATGGTACGGTGCGCATCGATTTCAACCATGCCTACAACCCACCGTGTGCGTTCACCGCCTATGCAACCTGCCCGTTGGCGCCGCCTGAAAACCGGCTGGACCTGCGCGTGGAAGCGGGCGAGAAGGCCTACCACCTGCCTGAAGGAGAAGGCTGAGATGCCGATCAGATCACTGTTGCGTGCCGCCGTTCTGTTGGCGGCCTGTGCGCTGGCACCGCTGGTTGCAGCACGTACCCTGCAAGCCGACACCGCTGGCGCAGCGGCGGCCAGGCCGCCGGTGCCGTTGCTGTGGAAAGTGACCGGCCCAGGCGACTCACGCCTCTACCTGCTCGGTTCCTTCCACCTGCTGAAGCCGCAGGACTACCCGCTGTCGCCCGATGTCGAACAGGCGTTCGAGGCCTCACAGCGGGTAGTGTTCGAACTGTCGCCGGAAGACATGCAGTCGCCCCAGCTGGCCAGCCGCATGGTGCAGGCGGCGATCCGCACCGATGGCAGCGAGCTGAAGCGTGATCTGGATGCGGGCACCTGGCAGAAGCTGCAGGCCTTTGCTGCCCAGAACCAGTTGCCGCTGGCGCAGATGCAGGGCATGAAGCCCTGGTTCGTCGGCCTGAGCATTTCGATCGGGCAGATGCAGAAGCTCGGCCTGGACCCGGCGCTGGGCCTGGACCGCCACTTCATGGAGCGCGCGCAGAAGACCGGCCGCAAGACGGCGGGACTGGAGGACATTGATACCCAGATCGGCATGCTTGACGGAATGACGCTGCAGGAACAGCGGCAGATGCTGGCCGAAGCACTGGACCAGGCCGGCAAGGCCGATGAGCAGGCGCGGCTGCTGCATGATGCGTGGCGCCGCGGTGATGATCGCCTGCTGTGGACCAAGATGGCGGCAGAGATGCGCCAGCAGTACCCGCAGCTGTACCAGCGCATCAACACCGGGCGCAACGATGCCTGGGTGCCGAAGCTGCAGCCGTACCTGCAGACCGGGCAGGGCGGTACGCTGGTGGTGGTCGGCACGCTGCACCTGCTGGGCAGTGATGGCGTGGTCGAGAAGCTGAAGGCGAAGGGGTACAAGGTCGAGCGCGTGTGCTCGGCGTGCAAGGCGAAACGCTGACGTATCGTTGGCGCGATCCAGACAGAAACGGCGCGCCAGCGGCGCGCCGTTTTCGTGTCAGCCTGTGAAGCGGCTCAGCGGCGGGTCTTGCTGCCGGTGCCGGTGCCCGGTTCGTTCGGCTTGTTGCCGGTGCCCGTGCCGGTGCCGCCCGGGCGCGGGCCACCGAAGCCGCTGCCCATGCTGCGCTGGAACTCCTGCCACAGCTCCAGGTTGCGCTCGGTCAGCTGGTTCATCATCGCCCACGGGGTCTGGCCCAGCAGGTTGCCCATCTGCTGGCGAAACTGTTGCTGCTGGTCGAGGAAGACCTGCATGCTGCGCTCCAGGTAGTTGCCCATGAAGCCCTGCAGGGAATCGCCGTAGAAGCGGATCAGCTGGCTCAGCAGCTGCGTGGACAGCATCGGTTCGCCATCCTGTTCCTGGTCGGCGATGATCTGCAGCAGGACCGAACGGGTGAGGTCGTCGCCGCTCTTGGCGTCGCGGACTTCGAAGTCTTCACCGTCCAGGATCAGCTGGCGCACGTCCTCGATGGTGATGTAGCTGGAGATCTCGGTGTCGTAGAGACGGCGGTTCGGATACTTCTTGATGATGCGGGTCGCAGCCATGAAGCGGTACTCGTCACAGTAGACGCGCAGCATGGCGCAGTGCAGCAGCGGTTGCAACCGCCCCAGCCCCCGCCAGGCTTGGCTTTCAGAGGCGATCATGTTGCGCAACAAGGGTTTGCGTGCTGCGCAGCATGACCATCGGCAGGGGCCGCCGGTGCATGCCGCGGCGCCCCCTGCGCGGCTCACCAGCCCATGTGGTGGCCGCCGTTGATGTCCAGGTTGCTGCCGGTGATCCACGACGCTTCCTCGGCCACCAGGAAGGACACGCCATAGGCGATTTCTTCCGGCTTGCCGAGGCGCCCGGTGGGAATGTCGGCGATGATCTTGGCGCGCACGTCCTCCGGAACCGCCATCACCATGTCGGTGGCGACGTAGCCGGGCGAAATGGTGTTGACCGTGATGCCGAAGCCGGCGTTCTCACGGGCCAGCGAGATGGTGAAGCCGTGCATGCCGGCCTTGGCCGCAGCATAGTTGGCCTGGCCGTACTGGCCCTTCAGGCCGTTGATCGAGCTGATCTGGATGACCCGGCCCCAGCCGCGGCGGCGCATGCCTTCGATGACCGGCCGGGTGACGTTGAACACCGAGTTGAGATTGGTGTTGATCACATCGTGCCACTGGTCCGCGCGCATGCGGTGGAAGGTGGTGTCACGGGTGATGCCGGCGTTGTTGACCAGGATCTCGACCGGGCCCAGCTCGGCCTCGACGGCGCGCACCAGCGCCTCGGCGCTGCCTGGATCGGAGACATCGCCCGGGAAGATCGACACGTTGTAGCCGCGCTCGGTCATCGCCTGCTGCCAGGCGCGGGCCTTGGCCTCGTCGCGGTAGTTGGTGGCGACCCGGTGGCCCTGGTCGGCCAGGCGTTGGCAGATGGCGGTACCGATGCCGCCGGTTCCGCCGGTGACCAGTGCGACGCGAGATGTCATGGAATGCTGTCCGGAATCAGGTGGGGAAGGGGGATTCTGCAACATCGGCGCGGAAAGTGCGCCGGCCGGCAACAGGATGTCGCCACGTGGCAGCCGTGCCGGGTCGAAGGCCTGCCGGGCGGCCGCCAGCAGCGTATCCAGATCGCAGGCAGGTTCCAGCGCTTGAGGTGATTGGCCAAGCAACTCCCAGAGCCGGCGCAGCACTGGCAGCGGGCGCGAACTGTCCACCGGCAGCGCCGCCAGCGACTTGGACAGCTTGTGGCCTGGGGCATCGAGCAGCAGCGGCAGGTGCCAGTACCGCGGCACCGCCAGCCCCAACGCCTGCTGCAGCAGGATCTGCCGCGCGGTGGAGTCGAGCAGGTCGGCGCCGCGCACCACTTCGGTCACGCCCTGCTCGGCGTCATCGACCACCACGGCCAACTGGTAGGCCCAGCAGCCGTCGGCACGGCGCAGCACGAAGTCGCCGACTTCGGCATGCACGTCCTGCTGCTGCGGGCCGCGCAGGCCATCGTCGAAGTGCACGATGCTGCCCGGCGGCACGCGGAAGCGGACGGCAGGGTCCGGTCGCGGTTGCCGCGCAACGCAGCGGTGATGGATGCCGCCGTTGGCGGCCAACTCGCTGCGGCTGCAGTGGCAGATGAAGGCCAGATCGCTGGCCAGCAGCACGTCCAGTGCGGCCTGGTAGGCCTCGCCGCGGGTGCTCTGCCAGAGGATCGGGCCGTCGTGGGCGAGGCCGAACGAGGCCAGCGCCTGCAGCTGTGATGTGGCGGCACCGGGCACGGTGCGCGGCGGGTCGACGTCTTCGATGCGCAGCCGCCACAGGCCGCCATGGTGGCGGGCCAGCAGCCAACTGCCGAAGGCGGCGAGCAGGGATCCGGGGTGGAGCAGGCCGGTCGGCGAGGGCGCGAAACGGCCGCAGGGAATGGGGGAGGTCATGCTGGCTGAATCGTCGGTCAGGTTGGCGCTTGAATTCAAGCTGAGCGCACCGCAAATTGACCGGTATCGACCCCTTCCGAGCCGGATTTTCCCATGTTTACCCGCATTGCCCTGTTCCTGGCGACTAACTTCGCGGTCCTGATCCTCGCCAGCATCGTGATGTCGCTGGCGGGAACCGACCCGAGCAAGATGAGCGGTCTGCTGATCATGGCCGGCATCTTCGGTTTCGGTGGCTCCTTCATCTCGCTGCTGCTGTCAAAGTGGATGGCCAAGCGCTCCACCGGTGCGGTGGTGATCACCGAGCCGCGCAACCAGACCGAGCGCTGGCTGCTGGCCACCGTCGAGCGGCAGGCCAAGGCGGCCGGCATCGGCATGCCCGAGGTGGCGGTCTATGACGGCCCGGAGATCAATGCCTTCGCCACCGGTGCCAACCGCAACAACGCGCTGGTGGCGGTGTCCACCGGCCTGCTGCACAACATGAGTGAAGACGAGGCCGAAGCGGTGCTGGGCCACGAGATCGCCCACGTCGCCAACGGTGACATGATCACCATGGCACTGCTGCAGGGCGTGTTGAACACCTTCGTGATCGTGCTGGCCCGCGTGGTCGGCGGCATCATCGACAGCACGCTGTCGGGCAACCGCGAAGGCGGCGGCCGCGGCTTCGCCTACTACATCATCGTGTTCGTGCTGGAGATGGTGTTCGGCCTGTTCGCGACGATGATCGCCATGTGGTTCTCGCGCCACCGCGAGTTCCGCGCCGATGCCGGCGGTGCCTCGCTGGCCGGTCGCCAGAAGATGATCGCCGCGCTGGAGCGCCTGCAGCTCAACCATGGCCAGAGCACGCTGCCGACCCAGATTGCCGCCTTCGGCATTTCCGGTTCGACGGCCAAGAAGCTGTTCATGAGCCACCCGCCGCTGGAAGAGCGCATCGCCGCGCTGCGGGCTTCGACGGTGGCGTAAGCCTCCGTGCTTCCACGGTAGTGCAGGAACGCCTGGCCTCGCGCCGGGCGTTTTTGTTTTGCGCGCGCACGCAGTGGTGGCGCCAGGCGATGCCTAGGATCATTTCCGCGACCGCGGAGGGGTGTCACTTTCTTTGCTCGTGCAAAGAAAGTAACCAAAGAAACACGCCGCCGGGGCGCGAGCCGACGTGCTGCGCACGCCGGTACCCTGCGCTCCTCGGCCCGTCGAGGGACGGTGCGGGAACTCGCTGCGCTCAGACACCCGCACCTCTTCGCCCTCGCCGGACCTGCGGTGCTCGGCTCGCTCAAGGCGGACCCAACGTCAAATGCCACAGCTGCACCCAGTAGATCCGCGCCACGTGTGGATGCTGTCGATCTTGATCTTGATCTTCCAGTCCGCCTTGAGCGAGCCGAGCATCGCAGGGGAATCAGGGGCGAAGAGGCGCCGGTGTCTGAGCGCAGCGAGTTCGGCGCCGTCCCCTGATTCTCCGAGAAGCGCAGGGAACCGTCGCGTAGCGACGGCTCGCGGCTGGCGGAGCGCTTCTTTGGTTACTTTCTTTGCGCGCAAAGAAAGCGACACCCCTCCGCGGTCGCGGAAACGACTCTCCGTGCGCACAAACGAAAACGGCACCTTCGCAGGTGCCGTCTCCATGAACCGCTTTACACGGAACCTCAGAACTTCGCGTCGAACTCGGCGGCGTAGCCGGTGTTCACCAGCACCTTCTGCAGCGACTCGGCCACCTTCAGGTTGCCGGCTACGATCTGGTGGGTCTCCGGGCCACGGTTGTCCATGCGGCCCAGGGTCGCGCCCTTGAAGTCACAGACCTTGCCGCCCGCCTCGCGGACCAGCAGCAGGCCGGCGGCGATGTCCCACGCCTTCACACCGGCTTCGAAGTAGGCGTCGGCGCGGCCGCAGGCCACGTAGGCCAGGTCCAATGCGGCCGAACCGGTGCGGCGGATGTCCTCACCGTGCACCAGCAGGGCGTCGACCGCCTTCAGCTGGGCGCTGGCGCGGCTGCGCTCGCGCGGGGCGAAACCGGTGTGGATCATCGTGCCTTCCAGATCCTTGCGGTCGGCCACGCGGATGCGGCGGTCGTTCAGCACGGCGCCGGCACCACGGCTGGCGGTGAACAGTTCATTGCGCAGCGGGTCGAAGATGACCGCGTCGGTCGGCTCGCCGTTCTCGACCAGCGCGATCGACACGCAGTAGTGCGGCACGCCACGCAGGTAGTTGCTGGTGCCGTCCAGCGGGTCGATGACCCACATCTGGCGGCGCTCGCCCTGCACGCCACCTTCTTCACCGAAGATGCCGTAGTCCGGATAAGCGCGCTTGAGTTCCTTGACGATGACCTTTTCCGCGTCCGCATCCACTTCGCTGGCGTAGTCCATCCGGCCCTTCTGCACCACGTTCAGTGCCTCGAGCTTGTTGATGTTGCGCAACAGGACGTTGCCGGCGAGGCGGGCGGCCTTGACCATGACGGTGACGGCGGGTTTCTGCATGGCGTTGGCTCCCGGAAAGGCAGAAGAGATGGACTGGCGGGGGAAAAGAGCGGGTCCGGCGCAGTGGCCGGCCGCACAGTTTACCATTGGTCATCGTCCAGCTCGACCTTTTCCCTGTTCATGTCCCAGTTTCCCGCCGCCACCCGCCTCCGATTCGTCCTGGTCGGTACCCAGCACCCCGGCAACATGGGGGCCGCCGCCCGTGCCCTGAAGACCATGGGCCTGGCCCGCCTGGTGCTGGTCGCTCCCGAAAAGTCTCTGGACGAGGAGGCCTTCCGCCGCTCGGCCGGGGCCGAAGATGTGCTGGGGGACGCCCCGGTGGTCGCCACCCTGGCCGAGGCCGTGGCCGATTGCCGCCTGGTGCTGGGCTGCACCGCGCGTGCCCGCCGCGTGCAGCTGGAGGAGTACCTGCCGGCCGATGCCGCCGCCCGCGCGGTGGCCAAGGCGGGCGAGGGCGCCGAGGTGGCGCTGGTGTTTGGTCGTGAGCGCACCGGCCTGACCAACGAGGAACTGCAGCTCTGCCATGCGGCGGTGCACATCCCGTCCGATCCTGAGTTCAGCTCGCTCAACCTGGCGGCCGCCGTACAGGTGCTGGCCTATGAAATGCGCATGCAGCTGCTGGGCGCGCAGCCGGCCCCCAATCCCCAGCCCGGCTTCCGCGAACAGGCCGCCAGCCATGAGCAGATGGAGAGCTTCTTCGCCCAGCTCGGCGACACGCTGGACGAGATCGATTTCCACAAGGGCCGCGCGCCGGAATCGGCGATGCGCAAGCTGCGCCGCCTGTTCCTGCGCAGCGAGCCCAGCGAGCAGGAAGTGCGCCTGCTGCGCGGCATCCTCGCCGACACCCAGCGCATGGCGCGACTGGCACAAGCAGGCAACAAGGACAGCTGACGACGTTCTCATTTTTTCGGGTAGTCTGTCTGGATACCCAGGGGGGGATGAAGCCTGTGTCGGGTCTGCGAAAGGCAATGCAGGGGGGACTGCTGAGCCTGGCCATGGTCCTGCTGGCCGGGACGGTGCGTGCAGCACCGGACCACGTGCTGGTGCTGGGCCGGATCAGCGATGATCCCAAGGCCCACTACGAGCAGCTTCAGCCCTTGCTGGATTACGTGGTGGCGCGCATGCACGACGTTGGCATCAAGGAGGGGAGGATCCTGATGGCACGCGATCCACAGCAGATGGCCAGCTATCTGCGGCGCGGTCGTGTCGACTGGGTCACGGAAACCTCGGGTACGGCGGTGGCGCTGGGCCAGCGCAGTGGCGCCCGTCCGCTGCTGCTGACCGAGCGCAACGGTGTGCGGGAGTACCAGACGGTTTTCTTCGTGCGCCGCGACAGCCCGATCCAGCGCATGCAGGATCTGCGGGGCCATCGCCTGGCCCTGCAGAACACGGCGTCCACCAGTGCCTACCTGGTGCCGGTGATGACGTTGCTGCAGGAAGGCCTGTCGCCGCAGATCCTGGCCGGTGCATGGGACATGCCGGGCCCAGATAGCGTGGGCTACGTATTTGCACGCAGCGAGCTGAACATCGCGACGTTCGTGCACAAGGGGGTGGTTGACGTGGGAGCGGTGAGCAGCGTGGACTGGAATGACGAACGGCGGATGCCAGCAGCGTTCCGGCGCGACTTCCGCGAGCTGCTGCGCACCGAACCCTACCCGCGTGCGGTGGAGATGGTCCGCGCCGACCTTGATCCACGCGTGCGCGATCGCCTGCAGGAAGTGCTGCTGCAGGCGGCCGGCGACCCGCGGGCACGGGGAGCGCTGCATCGGTTTTTTGGCACTTCCGGGTTCCACCGCGTCGATGCGCATGCGCAGCAGCGGCTGGATGAATTGAAACAAGGATTGACGCGCGTGCGGATGGAAGTGGAATGAAGTGGCTTGGCTCGGGGATGCAGGCCCGGTTCCTGCTCGCGATGGGCGGGGCAATGGTCGTGGTGATCGCGATCCTGGCAGTGTTGTTGGGGCGGCAGGCGGCGATGCAGGGCGAGGTGCGCAACCTCAGCGGTGGCGTCATCCATGAATTGTTCGACCGCAGCGTGCGCAGCCGCGGCGAGGCGATGGCGCGCGAGTTGTCCGATGCGCTGGCCAACCCGTTGTACTACCGTGATCTGGACCAGGTTGGCGTACTGGTGCGCAGTACTGCGCGCCAGCCCGTGGTGCGCTACGTGCTGGTGTTCGACGAACGCGGCCGGCTGGTTCACGACGGCTCGGTCGAAGTATCCGGTTTCGGCCAGCCGATGGCTGATCCTCTTGCACCCAGGGCCGCGGCTGCGCAGGCGCTGGTCGTGCAGGAGTCGCCGAAGGTGCTCGACAACACCATGCCGATCATGGTCGGCAACCAGCGCATTGGCGGCGTCCGCGTCGGCATGGCGCTGGATGAGGTGCAGCAGCGCGAGCAGGCAGCCAACGCCACCTTGGGCGAACGCCTGCAGCAGGTCGGTAGCCGTCACCTGGGCTGGCTGCTGTTGATGCTGGGCCTACTGGTGGTGATCGGCGTGGTCGTGATCCTGTACGTGCAGCGTACTCTGGTTGCGCCGATCCGTGATCTTGCCGTCGCTGCCCGTCGCATCGAGGCGGGCGACTACCAGACGCCGCTGGCCGAGAACACCCGCGACGACGAGGTGGGTGAACTGGTGCGCGGTTTTGCCCGCATGCGTGATGCGATCGCCCGCCATGACCGCGAAGTGCGGCGCATGGCCTATACCGACGCGTTGACCGGGCTGACCAACCGGCTGGCATTCCGCGAGGCGCTTGATCATCGGTTGATGGCTGCCCGTGCCGCCAATCACCGGTTGGGCCTGTTGTTCGCCGATATCGACGACTTCAAGCGAGTCAATGACACCCTTGGCCACGAAGCTGGCGATGAAGCACTGCTGCAGTTTGCACAGCGTATCGATCGCGCGGTCACCGAAGCCGGGGGCGATGAAGCCCTGTTGGCGCGCTTCGGCGGAGATGAGTTCGTGATCCTGGTGGGCGATGGTGATGTGGCCGCAAATGCGCGGCTGCTGGCTGAAGTGCTGGTGCGGGAGCTGGGCAAGCCGCTGGTGGTGCAGGGCCGGGAACTGTTCCTGGGTACCTCGATCGGCGTGACCCTGTTCCCTGACGATGCGGCCGATGCCACCACCCTGCTGAAGAACGGCGACATTGCCATGTACCAGGCAAAGATGGCGGGCAAGAACTGCTATCGCTATTACAGCCGGGCGATGGACCATGCAGTCGAGCGTCGCGTGCATATGGAACAGGAGCTGCGCGGCGCCTGGGAGCGCGGCGAACTGCGCCTGGCCTACCAGCCGATCTTCCGCATGCGCGACCGCCGCATGGTCGGCGTTGAAGTGCTGCTGCGCTGGCAGCACCCGACCCTGGGCACGATCCCGCCTTCGGTGTTCATCGAGGTGGCCGAGCAGAGTGGCCTTATCGAAGTCATCGGCCCGAAGGTGCTGCGTGCGGCCTGCATGGAGGCCGCGCAATGGCCGCGCGGGACGGCCGGGGACGACCTGTTCGTGTCGGTCAACGTGTCGCCACGGCAGTTGCGCGGCGGCGAACTGCCGGCACTGGTGGCGCAGTGCCTGCATGAGTCCGGGCTACCGGCCTCGCGCCTGCATCTGGAGCTGACCGAAACCGCCGTGATCGGCGACGAGATGGTGGCCGCACAGCTGCTGGACAAGCTGCACCGCACCGGCGTGAAGGTCTGGCTGGACGATTTCGGCACCGGCTTCTCCGGTCTCAGCCATCTTCGCCAGGTACCGGTGGACGGGGTGAAGATCGACAAGAGCTTCGTGGCCGACATGCAGCGCGATCCCGACGATCTGGCGCTGACCACGGCGATCATCGCCATGGCCCACGCACTGGGCATCACCGTGGTGGCCGAGGGCATCGAGCAGCAGGCGCAGTTCGACCTGCTGGTGCAGCGCGGCTGCGATCTTGGCCAGGGCTACTGGCTGAGTCATCCGGTGACCGCCACCGAAGTGGTGCGGATGATCGAATCGGGCCTCTGACCGACACAAAAAAAGGGACGGAGGGGATTAAGTCGCTTATGCATTTGCGACTTAATCCCCTCCGTCCCCTTTTTTGGGGCTACAGCGGACGCTTGCTCGGGTCGCCGGGCAGTTCGCGCACCAGTTTCGGGATCAGATAACCGGACAGGCGCGCGGTCAGGCCGGCAATCAGCGCCTTGGCCTGGGCGTCATCCACTTCGAAGTGGGCCACGCCCTCGACCCGGTCCAACTGGTGCAGGTAGTAGGGAAGCACGCCGGCGTCGAAGCTGCGCTCGCTCAGGTCCTGCAGGGCCTGCACGCTGTCATTGACCCCGCGCAGCAACACCGCCTGGTTCAGCAGTTGGGCGCCGGTAGCGCGCAGGCGGGCCATCGCCGCGTCCACGCTGGCGTCGAATTCATTGGCATGGTTGGCGTGGACCACGATCGCCAGCGGCCAGGGCAGGCTGCCCAGCCAGGAGACCAGTTCATCGTCCACGCGCTCGGGCAGCACGATCGGCAGCCGGGTATGGATGCGCAGGCGGCGGATATGCGGGATCGCGCGCAGGGCGTCGGTCAGCTCGACCAGCTTGTGCGTGGCCAGCGACAGCGGGTCACCGCCGGACAGGATCACCTCGTCGATGTCCGGGTCGGCGGCGATGGCGGCTACGGCCTCCTGCCAGCCGCCCTTGGCGGCGTTCTCCGCGCCATAGTCGAAGTGGCGGCGGAAGCAGTAGCGGCAGTTGATCGCACAGCTGCCCGTCGCCACCAGCAGGGCGCGGCCACGGTACTTCTGGATGACGCCGGTGGCCTTCTTGGCCGCACCATCACCCACCGCATCGAAGCTGAACCCGGGCGCCGGGCGCATTTCCTCGTCGATCGGCAGCACCTGCCGCAGCAGCGGATCGGCCGGATCGCCCTTGCGCATGCGGGCCACGAAGCCCTCCGGCACGCGCAGCGCGAACTGGGCCATGGCCACTTCGGAGACGCCCAGTGCCGTCGGGTCCAGCTGCAGCCGGGCCAGCAGGGCCTGCGGGTCGCGCAGTGCCTGGCGCCAGAGCTGCTGCCAGCGCGCGGGCGCACCGGGCGACTGGGGCCGGGGGAAGGCGGAAAGCTGCATGGAGAGGGGGCCTGCGGTTATCATGGGGGCAGAAAAACAGTCGCCCACCGGCACCCGGTGGGCTTTCCATTCTAACGGCTCCCCCCCCCCGCGGCGTTTTTTGCCACTCAGGAGTTTACGCATGGCCAGCTACGGCATGAACGACGTCAAGAACGGGATGAAGATCCTGGTCAACAACCAACCGGCCGTCATCATCGACACCGAATACGTCAAGCCGGGCAAGGGCCAGGCCTTCACCCGCGTGAAGTACCGCCTGATCAAGGACGGCCGTACCCAAGAAGTCACCATGAAGTCGACTGACTCGCTGGATGCAGCCGACGTCGTCGATACCGACATGAACTTCATGTACAGCGACGGTGAGTACTGGCACTTCATGGACCCGGAATCCTTCGAGCAGGTCCAGGCCACCAAGGCAGGCATGGGCGGCGCCGAGAAGTGGCTGAAGGGCGAGGAGTCCTGCGTGGTCACCCTGTGGAACGGTGAGCCGATCTTCGTGCAGCCGCCGAACTTCGTCGAGCTGAAGATCACCGAAACCGATCCGGGCGTCCGTGGCGACACCTCGGGCGGCGGCGGCAAGCCGGCCACCCTGGAAACCGGCGCCGTGGTCCGCGTGCCGCTGTTCGTCAACCAGGACGAAGTGATCCGCGTCGACACCCGTTCGGGCGAATATTCCGCACGCGTCAAATAAGGTTCCGGCGGTTGGCCGACCTCACTGTAGAGCCGAGCCCGCGCTCGGCTTTCCGGGCGCCGCCCGGACCCGTTGCTGGCGCCCATGGCGCCGCAGCGGACAGCCGCCGGGCATGGCCCGGCGCTACCGCCTCCCGCCAGGCCCTTCTCCAATAGCCAGTGAGCCCGCATGAGCGATAGCCCGCACCTCCCCGAAGCCTGCGACCTGCTCATCGAAGCCGGTTACGTCGTTCCGATCGAGCCGCATGCGGTGGTGCTGGAAGACCATGCCGTCGCCGTGCGTGGCAGCGAGATCGTGGCCATCCTGCCGCGTGCCGAGGCGCGCGCGCACTTCCGTGCCGCCCAGGTGGTCAGTCGCCCCGAGGCCGCGCTGATGCCGGGCCTGGTCAACGCCCACACGCACAACCCGATGACCCTGCTGCGCGGCGTCGCCGACGACCTGCCGCTGATGACCTGGCTGCAGCAGCACATCTGGCCGGTGGAAGCGGCGGTGATCGGCCCCGAATTCGTTGCCGACGGCACCACCCTGGCCATCGCCGAGATGCTGCGCGGCGGCACCACCTGCGCCAACGAGAACTACTTCTTCGGCGACGTGCAGGCCGCGGTCTACAAGAAACACGGTTTCCGCGCGCTGGTGGGCGCGGTCATCATCGATTTCCCCACCGCCTGGGCCAAGACCGACGACGAGTACTTCGCCAAGGCCGGTGAACTGCACGACCAGTGGCGCACCGATCCGCTGATCGCCACCGCGTTCGCGCCGCATGCGCCTTACACGGTCAACGATGCCAACTTCGAGCGGGTGCGGATGCTGTCCGACCAGCTCGACATGCAGGTGCACCTGCATACCCACGAGACCGCGCAGGAAATCACCGATTCGATCAGGCTGCACGGCCAGCGCCCGCTGGCGCGGCTGGATCGGCTCGGCCTGGTCAACGACCGCCTGATTGCGGTGCACATGACCCAGCTGACCGATGCGGAAATCCACCTGTGCGCCGAGCGCGGCGTGAGCGTGGTGCATTGCCCGGAATCCAACCTGAAGCTGGCCTCCGGTTTCTGCCCGGCCTGCGCCCTGCAGCGCGCAGGCGTGAACCTGGCGATCGGTACCGATGGCTGCGCCAGCAACAACGACCTGGACATGTTCAGCGAGAACCGCACCGCGGCGATCCTGGCCAAGGCCGTGGCCGACGACGCCACTGCACTGGATGCGGCAACCACGCTGCGCGCGTCCACGCTGGGTGGCGCACGCGCGCTGGGCTTCGGTGACCGCATCGGCTCGATCGAAGTCGGCAAGCAGGCCGACCTGGTCTGCGTCGACCTGTCTGCGCTGGAAACCCAGCCGCTGCACAACGTGCTGTCGCAACTGGTGTACGCCACCGGCCGCCAGCAGGTCAGCGACGTCTGGATCGCCGGCAAGCCGAAGCTGGTGCAGCGCGAGCTGGTCGGCATGGACCTGCCGGGCATCATCGCCAACGCGCGCCAGTGGCGCGAGCGCATCCGTCATATCCGCGCCTGAACCCGGCGCCGCAAGGACTCCCTCATGACTGCCCCCCACGCTTCCTCCAATTTCGATCAGGCCGAGCTGGACAAGTTCGCCGCGCTGGCCAACCGCTGGTGGGACGCTGACGGCCCGCAGAAGCCGCTGCATGCGCTGAACCCGGTGCGCCTGAAATACGTGGCCGACCGCGTGCCGCTGCGTGGCGCGCGTGTGCTCGACATCGGCTGCGGTGGCGGGCTGCTGAGCGAAGCGCTGGCCCAGGCCGGCGCCGACGTCATCGCCATCGACCTGGCCCCGGAGCTGGTCAAGGTCGCGCGCCTGCATGCGCTGGAAAGCGGCGCCAAGGTCGACTACCGCGTGCAGGCCGCCGAGGATCTGGCCGCCGAGCAGCCGGGCAGTTTCGATGTGGTCACCTGCATGGAAATGCTCGAGCACGTGCCAGACCCGGGTGCGATCATCGAGGCCTGCAAGCGCCTGCTGAAGCCGGGCGGCCACCTGTTCCTGTCGACCATCAACCGCACCGCGGCCGCCTTCGCGGTGGCGATTGTCGGCGCCGAGTACGTGGCGCGCCTGCTGCCCAAGGGCACGCACCACTACCAGGAATTCATCAAGCCGGCCGAGCTGGCGCGCTGGCTGCGCGAAACCGACCTGCAGCTGGTGGATGTCAGCGGCATGGCCTACGAGCCGTGGCGCAACCATGCCCGCCTGAGCAGCCGCACCGACATCAACTACCTGGCCTACGCGGTCAAGCCGGCATGACCGCCGCCCGCTTCCCGCGTGCGGTGCTGTTCGACCTGGACGGCACCCTGCTGGACAGCGCGCCGGACTTCGTCGCCACCTGCAACGCGATGCTGGCCGAACGTGGTCGTGCACCCATCGATCCGGCCGCACTGCGCCCGGTGGTGTCGAAGGGCTCGCGGGCGATGGTCTCGGCTGCCTTCCCGGAACTGGACGTCGCCGCACGTGACGCGCTGATCCCGGAATTCCTGCAGCGCTACGAAGCGTTGATCGGCCAGCACGCGGTGCTGTTCGATGGCGTGGCCGGCATGCTCGCCGCGCTGGATGAGGCCGGTACGGTGTGGGGCATCGTCACCAACAAGCCGGAGTACCTGGCGCGCCTGATCCTGCCGCAACATGGTTGGCAGCAGCGTTGCGCGGTGCTGGTCGGCGGTGACAGCTTGGCCGAGCGCAAACCTCACCCGCTGCCGCTGCTGCACGCTGCGCAGGCCATTGGCGTTGCTGCCGAAGACTGCGTGTACGTGGGTGACGACGAGCGCGACATCATCGCCGCGCGGGCCGCGGCCATGCCGTCGGTGGCAGCCCTGTGGGGCTACCGCCTGCACAGCGACGATCCGCTGGCCTGGCAGGCCGACGTGCTGGTCGAGAACGCTGAACTTCTGCAACTGGCCAGTCTCTGGCCGACCCGGCCGGCAGCCCCGGCCCAGCCGTAAGGAATGGTGTAGTGAGCAGTACCGCGCTGGACAGTTTCCTCGACAAGTGGCGCAGCCGTTGGCCGGAATGGTCGGTGGCCGCCCCGTTCGTGGCCGAATCACAACGCGAGCTGGCCGTGGCGTGGTTTGCGCTGCTGCAGGAGTTCGACGACATGCTCAACACAAGCGGCGACCCGTTGCCGGCCGACGCCAAGCTGGCGTGGTGGGGCGAGGAGCTGCGCAGTTGGGCCGGGCATCGTTCGCGCCATCCGCTGGGCCGGCTGCTGGAGCCGGTGCGTGCGCCGTGGGCGCAGTTGGCCGAAGCGCTGCCGGATCTGGTTGAAGCACGCACCGTCGCGCCCGATGCGGCCGACGCCGAGCGCGCGCTGGCCAACTACGCCGAGGCCGTAGCCGCAGTGGAGGCAACCTTGTTCGCGGACAAGCCGCGCAGCGGCGCCAGTCGTGCGGTGCAACTGCAGACGCTCGCCCAGCGCCTGCAGGATGCGGGCGTGGCCGGTGTGCCGCGCAGCCTGCTGGACGGTGATGCCAGCACGGCTGCGCAGCGCTGGGCGCAACACCTGTTGAAGGGGTGGGGCACCCGCGTGCCCGGCCCGCGCCCGCGCCGCGTGTGGTCCAGCCTGGCGCGTGCCCGTGTGGCCGCGCAGGCCGCAGGCAAGCCAATCGAAGCCACTCCGGTGCGCACGTTGCTGCGCGTGTGGTGGGCGGCGCGCGGCTGATCCCGCGCTCCGCCGGGCATGGCCCGGCGCTACCTCGCGCGGTTGATTGAATGCTGTCTGCAGAGCCGAGCCCATGCTCGGCTCATCTCTGCGCGACAGCAGCCGAGCGTGGGCTCGGCTCTACAACAGTGGCTCACCGCTGCACCGGGCGATGGGCGTTATTTGTGCTCCAGCACCAGCAGCGGGTCGATACGGGTCTCGAACCAGTTCATGCCCCAGTGCAGGTGCGGGCCGGTGGCACGGCCGGTGGCGCCGACGGCAGCGATCACCTGACCCTGCTCCACACGGTCGCCGACTTTTACGTCGATGCGCGACAGGTGCAGGAAGTTGGAGCTGACCCCGAAACCGTGGTCGAGCAGCAACGTGCCACCGGTCAGGTACAGGTCGGGGCCGGCGAAGGTGACGATGCCGGCGGCCGGTGCCTTTACCGGCGTGCCGGTCGGCACCGCGATGTCCATGCCGGAATGACCGGCACCGGGCTGGCCGTTGTACACCCTCGCATTGCCGAAGCGGCCGCTGATGCGGCCCTGGACCGGCCAGATGAAGGTCTGGGTGAAGTCGGTACGGTCGTCGTCGCGCGAACGTGCAGCGGTTACCTGCGCCTGTTCGCGCTTGATCCGCTCGGCGATCGCCGGCGGCGGATTGACCGTCTTCGGGGGTACGCCGTTGACCCGCTCGGTGGGCCAGTCGCGCGGCGTCACCGCGATGGTTGCGGTCTCGCTGCCACCATCGGGGCGTTGCACCTGCACGCGCAGCGGACCCTTCTCGTCGCGGCCGATGCCGAACACGACGCTGCCATAGCCGCTCACCCGCAGCTGGCGGCCGGCGTACTGCACGCGGCTGCCAGCGGGCACCTTGCCGATCACCAGTGCGCCCTGCGACGCGCTGGCCGGGAACACCACGCGGCTGTCGATCAGGCTGCCGATGCCGTCCTGTGCCTGCGCCGACGGTGCGGTGAACAGGGGCGCGGCCAGCAGCAGCGCTCCGAACAGAAGTGCCGAACGCATCAGCGGTCGTAGGTCATGCGCTGGCCGGCGGGTTCGCCGACCAGTTTGCTGCCGTCCCACACCAGCTGGCCGTTGACCCAGGTCGAAGCCACACGCGAACGGAAGGTGGTGCCTTCAAACGGCGACCAGCCGCACTTGGACAGCACGTCCTCGCGCTTGACCGTGAACGGCACGTCCTCCACCAGCACCAGGTCGGCAAAGTAGCCTTCGCGCAGGAAGCCGCGTTCTTCCACGTCGAACAGCTGCGCCGGCGCATGTGCGAATTTCTGCACCACCTGCTCGCGGGTCAGCTTGCCTTCGTGCACCCGCTCCAGCGCGGCCACCAGCGCGTACTGCACCAGCGGCAGGCCCGACGGCGCCTGCGCGTAGGGCTTCTGCTTCTCCTCCCAGGTGTGCGGCGCGTGGTCGGTGGCCAGCACGTCCAGCACGTCATCGGCCAGCGCAGCGGTGATTGCCTCGCGGTCGGACACTTCCTTGATCGCCGGGTTGCACTTGATCAGGTTGCCCTTGGTCGCGTAGTCCGGGCGCGCGAAGTGCAGGAAGTGCACGCAGGTTTCGGCGGTGATCTGCTTGCGGCTGCCATCGGCGCGGATCAGCGGGCCCTTCTCGAACAGCGCCAGCTCATCGGCGGTGGAGATGTGCAGTACGTGCAGGCGGGTGCCGTGCTTGCGCGCCAGCGACATCGCCAGGCGGGTCGACTTGATGCACGCTTCGCGCGAACGGATGTCCGGGTGCATGTCCGGGGTCAGCGCATCACCGTACTTTCCCTGGAAGGCCTTGAGGTTGGCATCGATCATCGGCGTATCTTCGCAGTGCGTGATGATCGGGGTCGGGCATTCGCGGAAGATCGCGTCCAGCGTTTCCGGGTTGTCGACCAGCATGTTGCCGGTCGAAGCACCCATGAACACCTTCACGCCCGGGGCTTTCTTCGGGTCCAGCGCACGGATCGCGTCCAGGTTGTCATTGCTGGCACCGTGGTAGAAGCCGTAGTTGGCCCAGGCGCGGCCGCGCGCGAGCTCGTACTTGGCTTCCAGGATGGTCGAATCCAGCGTCGGCGGGTTGGTGTTGGGCATGTCCATGAAGCTGGTCAGGCCACCGGCCACGGCGGCCGCCGATTCGCTGGCGATGTCGCCCTTGTGGGTCAAGCCCGGTTCGCGGAAGTGCACCTGGTCATCGATCATGCCGGGCAGCAGCCAGCGCCCGGCCGCGTCCACCACCTGCTCGCCGTTGCGCGGCGCGAGCCCGTTGCCGATCTGCGCGATGCGGCCGTTCTCGATGCGCAGGTCGCCGTCGAAGGTGCGGCCTTCGTTGACCATCCGGGCGTTGGTGATGAGGGTGGAGGACATGTCAGTGTTTTCCTGTGCAACGGCAAGAGGGGGCGTGGGTGGATTCGGGCACCGGATCGAAGCCGCCGGGGTGGAACGGATGGCAGCGGCCCAGCCTGCGCGCCGCCAGCCAGCTGCCGCGCAGCGGCCCGTGCCGGGAGATGGCATCCATCGCGTATTCAGAACAGCTCGGCACGAAACGGCAGCGCGGCCCCAGCAGGGGGCTGATGAAGCGCTTGTAGAAGCGCAGCAGGGCAATGAGCAGGCGCGAGATCACCCAGTCATCTTATGCCAGTTGGCATGAAGGCCGCATTTGTGCAGGATGGGCCGTTGGTCGCATGTCGCCGATGGCCTGCGACCGGTACCAGCACCGTCGGGTGCTGGCCAGGTTCCGTACCGCGCAAGGCGGTCCGTGTTCGTCGGACTGCCCATTGGGCGCCTTGGCTCCAGGACTGAATGGAGCAGGGTGCCGAGGTTGCTGCTGCGGGTCGGGTAGGCTATAAAGGCCCGCTTTCCCGGGCCCCGGGGAATCCAAGGAAGAGCGTTTCGTGGCTGCTAAAAAAACTGCAAAGAAGGCCGCAACGGCCGCCAAGAAAACCGCCAAGCCTGTTGTGAAGAAGTTGGCGGCAAAGCCCGTTGCCAAGAAGCCGGCCAGCAAGCCGGCGACCAAGGCAGCGTCCTCGCAACCGGCGGCCAGGAAGGCCACCGCAAAGAAAACGCCGGTCAAGGCAACCAAGCCGGTGGCGAAGAAAGCCGCTGCGCCCGCCAAGGCCAAGCCAGCCGCTGTCAGCAAGAAGGCGCCGGTGAAGAAGACCGTCAGCAAGGCTGCGCCGGTGAAGAAAGCTGCCGCCAAGCCGGTGGCCAAGAAGGCCGCCGCCAAGCCGGCGCCGAAGGCGGTGGTGAAGAAGGCTGCAGCCAAGCCGGTCGCCAAGCCCGTAGCAAAGAAGGTCGCTGCGGCCAAGCCGGTCGCCACGCCTGCCGCTGTAAAGAAGGGTGCCAAGAATGTTGCCGCACCGGCCGTAAAGCCGGCCCCGGCCCCAGTAGTGAAGTCCGCACCGAAGCCTGCTGCCAAGCCGGCTCCGGCCAAGCCTGTCCCGGCCAAGACCGTGGCAGTGGCAGCAGCCCAACCGGCCTCCAAGCCGGCCCCGGCCGCCGCTCCTGCCGCTTCGAAGGCCCCGCAATCCAAGAATCCCGTGCCCGTTTCGAAATCGCCTGCCAAAACCGCCGTGAAATCCGATTCCGCCCCGAAGACCGTGTCGCGCCCTGTCGGCAAGGTTGCCGTGGCCGTCGCCGCCCGCTCGGCAGCACCGGCCCCGCGCAGCAAGTACAAGGTGGTCGAATACAAGACCGACGAGGCCACCGGCCGCCCGATCCTGCCGGCTGGCTACAAGCCGTCCTCGGAAGAGGAATACATGAGCCCGCTGCAGCAGGAGTATTTCCGCCAGCGCCTGCAGAACTGGCGCGCGGACCTGGTCGAAGAGTCCAAGCAGACCATCGAGAACCTGCGCGAGGAAGTGCGTGACATCGGCGATGAAGCCGAGCGTGCGACCCGCGAGACCGAGAACTCGCTGGAACTGCGTACCCGCGACCGCTACCGCAAGCTGATCGGCAAGATCGACAGCACCCTGAAGCGCCTGGAAGCGGGCGACTACGGTTACTGCGTCGACACCGGTGAAGAAATCGGCCTGGAGCGCCTCGAAGCGCGCCTCACGGCTGAACGCACCATCGACGCCCAGGAGCGTTGGGAGCACCTGCAGAAGCAGCAGGGCGACTGATTCCTGCTCGTTGTGTGGTCATGCGAAAAACCCGGCCTCGGCCGGGTTTTTTGTTGGGGTGGTTGGCTGGGTAGAACGGCGCCTTCCGCGTATCAGAGGGAGCCCGCGGGTGGGTCCGGGCAGGACACGCTGCAAGTACATCCCTGTAAGCTCGGCCGCGGCATCCATGCCGCGGACGGTCCTGCCCGGACCCACCCGCAGGCTCTCGCCGGTTTCCTGCGTGCGCGGCCGATGTAGAGCCGAGCCCACGCTCGGCTCAGGCCGACAAGAGCGGTCATGCGTGCGCTCGCGGCTGTTGAGTCCGCCTTGTAGCGAGCCGAGCACCGCAGGGGAATCAGGGGCGAAGAGGCCGCTCTATCCTGTAGAGCCGACTGCTAGTCGGCTGGCTCTCCGCGCCGTCCCCTGATTCACCGAGGAGCACAGGGCACCGGCGCGCAGCGCCGGCTCGCGGATGGCGGCGCGTTTCTTTGGTTACTTTCTTTGCGCGCGCAAAGAAAGTGACAAACCCATTCATCGAGGGAAAGTGACGTGGCCAGTCAAACGCCCGGCGCCGCCGAACGCGCTCTCCGCAGGGTCACTGCAGATCACGCAGATTCAGTTTCCGCAGCGTCGGGTTCTTCCACGCGGTGATCCCGGCCACGCTCAGCACCGCGAACCCACCCAGCACCACGGCCGGCACCAGGCCGAGCAGCTTCGCCATCGTGCCTGCATAGAACGCGCCCAGCTCGTTGGACGAACTGATGAAGATGCCGTTGATCGACGACACACGTCCGCGCATTTCTTCCGGCGTGGCCAACTGCAGGATGGTCGAGCGGATCACCACCGAGACGCCATCGAAGGCACCATAGAACAGCAGGATCAGCGCCGACAGCCAGAAGTGCTGCGACAGCCCGAAGCCGATCACGCACAGGCCGAACCCGCCCACCGCGAACAGCAACACGCGGCCGGCATTGCGGTGCAGCGGGTGGCGGGCCAGCCACAGGCCCACGCACACCGAACCGAGCGCCGGCATCGCGCGCAGGATGCCCAGGCCTTCCGGACCGTGGTGCAGGATCTCGTGCAGGAAGGCCGGCAGCATCGCCACCACGCCGCCCAGCAGCACCGAGAACATGTCCAGCGCCATCGCCCCGACCATGATCCGGTTGCCGACCACGAAGCGCGCGCCTTCGGCAATGCTCTTGAAGATCGGCGCGGCGGGACCGGTGTGCACCGGTTCTTCCACCTTCAATGTAGCCAGGCAGGCCATCGCCACCAGCGCAAAGGCCGTAGCCACCGCGTAGGAGAGGCCCTTGCCGCCGAAGCCGACCAGCACGCCGCCCAGCGCCGGGCCGGCGACCATGCCGGCCTGGAACACCACCGCGCCGAGGCCTGCGCCGCGCGCGAACTGATCGCGGGCCAGCACGCGGGCGAACAGTGCGTTGTAGATAGGTGACAGGAAGGCGCGGACCATGCCGGTCAGGGCGATGGCTGCATAGATGGGCCACACGCCTTCAAACGGCAGCCAGCCCTTGGCCACGCTGGTCAGTACCAGCGCGGTGGCGATCAGCCCGGAACAGGCCGCCATGCCCAACCGACGCCGCGGCAGATGGTCGACCAGGTAGCCGGCGAATGGCGCCACGCAAAAGAACGGCAGCACCTCGGCCAGACCGATCAGGCCCAGCGAGAACGGATTGCGGGTGACTTCGTAGATGTGCCAGCCGACGGTGACTGCCACCACCTGGTAGGACAGCATCGCGAAGATGCGGTAGGCCAGCAGCTTGGCGAAGCCGGGCCGGGACAGCAGGCCCAGCGCGGTGTCCTCGGCTGTGGCAGGCTCGTTCACGACGGATCGCGCTGCAGCTGGGTCTGCGCGGTCTCGCGGATGAAGGCCAGCATCGCTGCCACACCATTGCTGCGGGTCGGAGACAGGTGGCGGGCCAGGCCGATGTCCTGGATATAGCTCGGTTCGGTGGCCAGGATCTCCCGCGCCGAGCGCCCGGAGTACACGCGCAGCGCCAGGAAGATCAGGCCGGAGACGATGGCCGAATCACTGATGGCATGGAAGCGCAGCGACTGCGCATTGCCTTCCGGCACGATCCAGACCATCGACTGGCAGCCGAGCAGGCGATGCTCTTCGGTCTTCCATTCTTCCGGGAAGGCCGGCAGCTTGCGGCCGAGGTCGATCAGGTACTGGTAGCGCTCGGACCAGTCGCCGAAGAAGCCGAATTCCTCGGCGATGGCGGTCTGGGCCTCGGCGGCGGTGGGTTCAAGCGGGAACGGGGAGTCGGTCACAACAGTCTCTACAGTGGGGGCGTGGCCGGCGGGCCGGCCACGGGGCAGGGCAGCAGGTCAGCCGCGCTTGCGCGACCAGCGCACGCCCTGCGGGGTGTCTTCCAGCACGATGCCTTCGGCGGCCAACTGGTCGCGGATGGCATCGGAACGGGCGAAGTCGCGCGCCTTCTTGGCCGCAGCGCGCTCGTCGATCAAGCCCTGGATACGGGCATCGTCGCCGTCAGCGCCCGCAGCGGTACCAAACCACTGCGCCGGATCGGCCTGCAGAAGGCCCAGCGCCAGGCCGGCACCGAGCAGCTCGGCCTTCAGGCGCGACTGTTCGGCCGGGTCCGTGGCACGACGCGCCTCGGCCGCGATGCGGGCCACTTCGGCCAGCGCCTGCGGAGTGTTGAGGTCGTCGTCGAGGGTCGCTTCGACCGTGGCCGGAATCACCGCGCTGGCCTCGACCGAGGCCAGTTCGCGCAGGGTGCCGTACAGGCGGTCCAGCGTACGCACCGACTGTTCGATCAGCGCATCGGACCAGTCCAGCGGTTGACGGTAGTGGGCCGACAGCAGGGCCAGGCGCAGTGCCTCCGGCGGATGCTGGCGAACCAGGTCATGCACGCGCTCGATGTTGCCCAGTGACTTGCTCATCTTGGCGCCGCCGAAGTTGAGCATGCCGTTGTGCAGCCAGTAGCGGGCGAAGATCCTGCCGCCATGCGCGCATTCGCTCTGCGCGATCTCGTTCTCATGGTGCGGGAACTGCAGGTCGACGCCGCCGGCATGGATGTCGATGGTCTCGCCCAGATGGGCGGCGGCCATCGCCGAGCATTCGATGTGCCAGCCCGGGCGGCCACGGCCCCAAGGCGATTCCCAGCCGGGCAGGTCGTCGCTGGATGGCTTCCACAGCACGAAATCGCCCGGATCACGCTTGTAGGGGGCGACATCGACGCGGGCGCCAGCCAGCATCTCTTCCGGATCACGGCGCGAGAGCTTGCCGTAGCCTTCAAAGCTGGCCACCGCAAACAGCACGTGGCCTTCGGCGGCATAGGCATGACCACTGGCGATCAACTGCTCGATCATGGTGATGATCTGCGGCATGTGCGCGGTCACTTCCGGTTCGATGTCAGGCGGCACCACGCCCAGCGCGGCCATGTCTTCACGGTAGGCGGCGGCGAACCTGTCGGTGATGGTGCTGATCGGCACCCCCTGCTCGCGCGCGGCGGTGTTGATCTTGTCGTCCACGTCGGTGATGTTGCGGGCGTAGCGCAGTGCGCCGAAACGCCGCCGCAGCAGGTCGGCCAGCACCCCGAACACCACCGGGCCACGGGCGTTGCCGATGTGCACGTAGTTGTAGACCGTGGGGCCGCACACATACAGGGTCGGACAGGCCGGGTCGAGCGGGGTGAACGGTTCGAGCTGGCGAGTCAGGTTGTTGTGCAGGCGCAGGGTCATGGGGCTGTGGCTGGGGGACAAGTCTGTGATTTTAGAACGTGTCGCTCCCTTTGGGGGCGCTGGTTGCCACCGGTGGACGCCGGAGGGACCCAGGGTGGGGTGGGCAGGAGCGGCGTGGACGGGTAATGTTCAGCCCCTTGCGCTCGCCACTGCCTACACTATCGCCGTGTCCTTGCTCCCGTCGCCACTGAAATCCACCGCATTGCTGACCCTGGCCTGCCTGTCGGCGCTGCCCGCCGTGGTGCTGGCGCAGGAGGCCGAGCCCCGCAACCGGGTGGTGATCGTGGAGAACGTGAAGTTCGACTACGCCCAGGTACTGAACGTCGAGCCGGTATTCCAGACCCTGCGCGCGACCCGTACCGAGGAGCATTGCGAGCCGGTGTCGACCCGCACCCTGGCCCCGGTCAACGTGACCGGCGAGGAGCCGGTCGAGGACAAGGGCCGGATCAGCCGTTTCTGGGACTCGGTGCGCTCGATATTCAAGCGCAGCGACGAGGAGCCCTCCGAAGAGGCCGGCCCCGAAACGCCGGCCCCGGCGCCTGCCAACAATGGCCCGATGCTGACCCGTGACTGCCGCATCGTGCCGGTGGGGCGTGAATTCCGCCGGCCCATCGCCTACGACGTGGACTACGTCTACAAGGGCACCAAGTATCGGTCGCGGCTGCCGGAAGACCCGGGCAACCGGCTCAAGATCCGGGTGTCGATCACCCCCTGGGTCGGTCCTGAGCAGGGCGCCGCCGGCAATCCCTGATTCTGCGACCCCGGCCCCTTGCGCCGGTCACGGCCGCATGCAAAGATATTCGGCCATGAAGCTCACCGACTTCCAGCACGACAGCAGCGCAGCCCGACAGGCGTCGGGCATGACCTCGCGTGCGCGTCGACCGGAACCCCACATTCTCGCTGGGTAACCGGAGCTTTTTGCTGTTCGTCCGAAAAAAAACCCAGCCCGCCGGCTGGGTTTTTTCGTTTCCGCGTTCTGAAAGCTGCAACTGCAACCTTTTCGTTTCACCTTTGCTTCCTGTTTTCCCTTCCACCGCGTCGAACTCGGCGCCGCCACGCAAGGAAAGAAGATGTCCCCCAAGCACTTCCTGAACACCCAGGACTGGAGCCGCAGCGATCTCGACGCATTGCTGACCCAGGCCGCGCTGTTCAAGCGCAACAAGCTCGGCGACCAGCTCAAGGGCAAGTCGATCGCGCTGGTGTTCTTCAACCCGTCCATGCGCACCCGTACCAGCTTCGAACTGGGCGCGTTCCAGCTCGGCGCCCATGCGGTGGTGCTGCAGCCGGGCAAGGATGCGTGGCCGATCGAGTTCAACCTCGGCACGGTGATGGACGGCGATACCGAGGAACACATCGCGGAAGTGGCCAAGGTGCTGGGCCGTTACTGCGACATCATCGCCGTGCGTGCGTTCCCGAAGTTCCAGGACTGGGCGTACGACCGCCAGGACATCGTCCTCAACAGCTTCGCCAGGTATTCGCCGGTGCCGGTCATCAACATGGAGACCATCACCCACCCGTGCCAGGAGCTGGCCCACATCATGGCGCTGCAGGAGCACTTCGGCACCCAGGACCTGCGTGGCAAGAAATACGTGCTGACCTGGACCTACCACCCCAAGCCGCTCAACACCGCCGTGGCCAACTCGGCGCTGACCATCGCCACCCGCATGGGCATGGACGTGACACTGCTTTGCCCGACCGCCGACTACATCCTCGACGAGCGCTACATGGGCTGGGCCGAGCAGAACGTGGCCGAGAGCGGTGGTTCGCTGAAGATCAGCCATGATGTCGACAGCGCCTACGCCGGCGCCGACGTGGTTTACGCCAAGAGCTGGGGAGCGCTGCCGTTCTTCGGCAACTGGGAACCGGAAAAGCCGATCCGCGACCAGTTCAAGCACTTCATCGTCGACGAACGCAAGATGGCGCTGACCAACAACGGTGTGTTCAGCCACTGCCTGCCGCTGCGTCGCAACGTGAAGGCCACCGATGCGGTGATGGATTCGCCGCAGTGCATCGCCATCAACGAAGCCGAGAACCGCCTGCACGTGCAGAAGGCGATCATGGCCGCGGTTGCCGGGCGCTGATTTTTTCCGATTCAATCATTTCCGCCGGGCACGGCCCGGCGCTACCAGGACATACCCTCCCCATGAGCAATAAAGACGTCGTTCTCGCCTTCTCCGGCGGCTTGGATACCAGCTTCTGCGTGCCCTACCTGCAGGAGCGTGGTTACAACGTGCACACCGTGTTCGCCGACACCGGCGGCGTGGATGATGAAGAGCGCGATTTCATCGAGAAGCGTGCCGCCGAGCTGGGCGTGACCAGCCATGTCACTGTGAACGGTGGCCCGGCGATCTGGGAAGGCTTCGTCAAGCCGTTCGTGTGGGCCGGCGAAGGCTACCAGGGCCAGTACCCGCTGCTGGTGTCGGACCGCTACCTGATCGTGGATGCCGCGCTGAAGCGTGCCGCCGAACTGGGCACCAACATCATCGCCCACGGCTGCACCGGCATGGGCAATGACCAGGTCCGCTTCGACCTGGCCGTGAAGGCGCTGGGTGACTACCAGATCATCGCGCCGATCCGCGAGATCCAGAAGGAACACACCCAGACCCGTGCCTACGAGCAGAAATACCTGGAAGAGCGCGGCTTCGGCGTGCGCGCCAAGCAGCAGGCCTACACCATCAACGAGAACCTGCTGGGCGTGACCATGTCCGGTGGCGAGATCGACCGTTGGGAAGCCCCGGGCGAAGGTGCGCGTGGCTGGTGCTCGCCGCGCAGCGAATGGCCGGAACAAGCGCTGACCGTCACCCTGAAGTTCATTGAAGGCGAAGCGGTTGAACTGAACGGCAAGGCGCTGCCGGGCGACCAGATCCTGGCCCAGCTCAACAAGCTGTTCGCCCCGTACGGCGTCGGTCGCGGCGTCTACACCGGCGACACCGTGATCGGCCTGAAGGGCCGCATCGTGTTCGAGGCCCCGGGCCTGGTTTCGCTGCTGGCCGCGCACCGCGCGCTGGAGGATGCCGTGCTGACCAAGCAGCAGAACCGCTTCAAGCCGGACGTGGCGCGCAAGTGGGTGGAGCTGGTGTACGAAGGCTTCTACCACGACCCGCTGAAGACCGACATCGAAGCCTTCCTGAAGTCCTCGCAGGCCAAGGTGAACGGTGAAGTGGTGCTGGAAACCCGCGGTGGCCGCGTCGATGCAGTGGCGGTGAAGTCGCCGCACCTGCTCAACACCAAGGGTGCCACCTACGCGCAGTCGGCCGACTGGGGCGTGGAGGAGGCCGAAGGCTTCATCAAGCTGTTCGGGATGAGCTCCACTGTCTATGCGCAGGTCAATCGTGGTTGACCTGTGACGGGGTGCCGGCCGCTGGCCGGCGCCTCGCAACGTCGATGGAGGGTAGTGCCGGCCGCTGGCCGGCTCGTGGCACGGCTGGATCATTGCGGAGCCGGCCAGCGGCCGGCACTACCGATTTGGAACCCTACGGATATTCAGACACATGCTTGAACAGACGCTCGATCACCTGCAGGCCCTGGTGTCTTTCGACACCCGCAACCCGCCGCGTGCGATCACCACCGGTGGCATCTTCGATTACCTGCGCGCGAACCTGCCCGGCTTCAACGTCGAGGTGATCGACCATGGCGCGGGCGCGGTCAGCCTGTACGCCGTGCGTGGTACGCCGAAGTACCTGTTCAACGTGCACCTGGATACGGTGCCGGACTCGCCGCACTGGAGTGCCGACCCGCATGTGATGCGGCGCCTGGACGACCGCGTGGTCGGCCTGGGCGTGTGTGATATCAAGGGCGCGGCCGCTGCACTGGTGGCTGCGGCCAATGCCAGCGATGGTGATGCCGCGTTCCTGTTCTCCAGCGATGAAGAAGCCAACGATCCGCGCTGCATCGCCGCGTTCCTGGCCCGCGGCATTCCGTACGAAGCGGTGCTGGTGGCCGAGCCGACCATGAGCGAAGCGGTGCTGGCGCATCGCGGCATCAGCTCGGTGCTGATGCAGTTCGCCGGTCGTGCAGGGCACGCCTCGGGCAAGCAGGATGCGGCTGCCAGCGCGCTGCACCAGGCGATGCGCTGGGGCAACCGCGCGCTGGACCATGTGGAATCGCTGGCTTCGGCGCGCTTCGGTGGGCTGACGGGCCTGCGCTTCAACATCGGCCGCGTCGAAGGCGGGATCAAGGCCAACATGATCGCACCCGCTGCCGAAGTGCGCTTCGGCTTCCGTCCGCTGCCGTCGATGAACATCGACGCGTTGCTGGCCACCTTCGCCGGTTTCGCCGAGCCGGAAGCGGCGGTATTCACCGAAACCTTCCGTGGCCCCAGCCTGCCGGCCGGCGACATCGCCGAAGCCGAGAACCGCCGCCTGCTGGCACGTGACGTGGCCGATGCGCTGGAACTGCCGATCGGCAACGCGGTGGACTTCTGGACCGAAGCCTCGCTGTTCTCGGCCGGTGGTTACACCACGCTGGTGTTCGGCCCGGGTGACATCGCCCAGGCCCACACCGCCGATGAGTTCGTGACGCTGGAGCAGTTGCAGGGCTACACCGACGCCGTGCACCGCATCATCGCCGCCGGCGCCTGATTCTTCCCTTTCCGACGAAACCGAAATGTCTCCTGCCCTCCAGCCCCATCGCCAGACCCGCCAGACCATCGTGCGCCTGCTTTCCAGCATGGCCAGCGCGAAGGAGATCAGCCAGTACCTCAAGCGCTTCTCGCAGCTGGATGCCAAGCGCTTCGCCGTGGTCAAGGTCGGCGGCGCGGTGCTGCGCGACGATCTCGACGCGCTGACCTCTTCGCTGTCGTTCCTGCAGGAAGTCGGGCTGACCCCGATCGTGCTGCACGGCGCCGGCCCGCAGCTGGATGCCGAACTGTCGGCCGCCGGCATCGACAAGCAGACCGTGAACGGCCTGCGCGTGACCTCGCCGGAAGCGCTGGCGATCGTGCGCCGGGTGTTCCAGCAGTCCAACCTGCGGCTGGTCGAGGCGCTGCAGCAGAACGGCGCGCGCGCCACCTCGATCACCGGTGGCGTGTTCGAGGCCGAGTACCTGGACGTGGATACCTACGGCCTGGTCGGCGAGGTGAAGAAGGTCAACCTGGCGCCGATCGAGGCCAGCCTGCGTGCGGGCTCGATCCCGGTCATCACCAGCCTGGGTGAAACCGCCGGTGGCCAGATCCTCAACGTCAACGCCGACTTCGCCGCCAACGAGCTGGTGCAGGAACTGCAGCCGTACAAGATCATCTTCCTGACCGGCACCGGCGGCCTGCTGGACGAGGCGGGCAACGTGATCGATTCGATCAACCTGTCCACCGAGTACGACCACTTGATCGCGCAGCCGTGGATCCACGGCGGCATGAAGGTGAAGATCGAACAGATCAAGGATCTGCTCGATCGCCTGCCGCTGGAATCGTCGGTGTCGATCACCCGCCCGGCCGACCTGGCCAAGGAACTGTTCACCCACAAGGGCTCGGGCACGCTGGTGCGCAAGGGCGAAAAAGTGCTGCGCGCCACCGCCTGGGACGAACTGGACCTGCCGCGCCTGAAGGGCCTGATCGAATCCAGCTTCGGCCGCACCCTGGTGCCGGACTATTTCCAGAAGACCAGGCTGCTGCGCGCCTACGTCAGCGAGAACTACCGCACCGCGGTCATCCTCACCGACGAGGCCGAAGGCGTGTACCTGGACAAGTTCGCCGTGCTCGATGACGCACAGGGCGAAGGCCTCGGCCGTGCGGTCTGGAACGTGATGCTGGAAGAAACGCCGCAGCTGTTCTGGCGCTCGCGCCATGGCAACCCGATCAATCACTTCTACTACGCCGAGTCCGATGGCTGCTACAAGCAGGATCAGTGGAAGGTATTCTGGTTCGGTGCCGATGGCATCGACCGGATCAAGACCTATGTCGATCATTGCGCGCAGCGCACCCCGAGCCTGCAGGGCTGAGCAATGAGCAACCTCGATGCCTGGAACACGGTTCCTACCCTGCGCGGCCAGCACGTAACCCTGCAGCCGCTGCAGATGGAGCACGTGCCCGGCCTGCGCGATGCGCTTGAAGGCAGCGGCCTGGACCAGCTCTGGTACACCCAGGTGCCATCGCCGGAACAGGCCGAGGCCTATGTGCGGGCCGCGTTGCAGGCCCAGAGCGAAGGCAAGGTGTTGCCGTTCGTGATCCGTGATGCGGCGGGTGACATCATCGGCAGCACGCGCTTCTACGACATGGATGCCGGTGTGCCCAGGCTCAGCCTCGGCTACACCTGGTACACACCACGCGTGCAGCGCACCGGTGCCAACACCGAAGCCAAGCTGTTGCTGCTGCAGCACGCCTTCGAAACGCTGGGCTGCATCAGCGTGGTGCTGGAAACCAGCTGGTTCAACGCCACCTCGCGCACTGCCATCGCCCGCCTCGGCGCCAAGCAGGATGGCGTGCTGCGCAACCACAAGCGGCATGCCGACGGCACGCCGCGCGACACCGTCATCTTCTCCATCATCGACGCGGAATGGCAGGGCGTGAAGCGCCACCTGCAGTACCGCCTGGACAGCCACGCATGAACGATTCGACCTTTACCCTTGGCATCGTCGGTGCCCGCGGCCATACCGGCGCCGAGCTGATCAAGCTGGTGGCCGCCCATCCGCGGCTGGAACTGGCTTTCGTCTCCTCGCGCGAGCGCGCCGGGCAGCGCCTGTCCGACCACCACCCTGAATTCCTGGGCGAGCTGCAGTACGAAAACCTGGACGCCGACGCGGTGGCGGCCAAGGGCGTGGATGCGGTGATCCTGGCCCTGCCCAACGGCCTGGCCGCGCCGTTCGTGGCCGCGCTGGAGGCGGCGAAGGCGGACACCGTCATCGTCGACCTCTCGGCCGACTACCGCTTCGACAACAGCTGGTACTACGGCCTGCCGGAGCTGACCCGTGGCCGCTACAACGGCCAGAAGCACATCAGCAATCCGGGCTGCTATGCCACCGCGATGCAGCTGGCGGTGCATCCGCTGCTGGACCTGCTGGCGGGTCCGCCCCAGTGCTTCGGTGTGTCCGGTTACTCCGGTGCCGGTACTACGCCGTCGGACAAGAACAACGTCGAACTGCTGGCCGGCAACCTGATGCCCTACGCGCTGACCAACCACGTGCACGAGCGCGAAGTGTCCGTGCAGCTGGGCGTGGCGGTCGAATTCATGCCGCACGTCGCGCCGCATTTCCGTGGCATCACGCTCACCGCCAATCTGTGGCTGAACCGGGTGCAGACCCGCGAGCAGATCGTCGAGCGCTTCCAGCAGGCCTATGCCGGCGAACCCCTGATCGACGTGGTGGATGAAGCGCCTTGGGTCAGCCGCATTGCCGGTCGCCACGGTGCCCAGGTCGGTGGCTTCACCCTGGCCCCGGGCGGCAAGCGGGTCGTGGTGGTGGCGACCCTGGACAACCTGCTGAAGGGCGCGGCCACCCAGGCCATGCAGAACCTCAACCTCGCGCTTGGCATCGACGAACTGACGTCGATCCCGCACTGAATACGCATTCCGGAGCCCCCATGGCAGACCTTCTTTGGCAGAAGCCCGGCGTCGCCGTCGACGCCCAGATCCAGACCTTCCTCGCCGGCGACGACGTGATCCTCGACCGCGAGTTCTTCCTGCATGACATCGCTGCCAGCGCCGCACATGCACAAGGCCTGCAGCACATCGGCATCCTCAGTGCCGACGAGCTGGACGGCCTGCTGCGCGAACTGGAGGTGCTGGCGCAGGACTTCCGCGAAGGCCGCTTCGTGCTCGATACCCAGTATGAGGATGGTCACTCGGCGATCGAAGCGCGCCTGACCGAACGCCTCGGCGATGCCGGCCGCAAGATCCACACCGGCCGCAGCCGCAACGACCAGATCCTGGTCGCCCCCCGCCTGTGGCTGAAGGAGAAGCTGCAGCGCGTGGCACAGCTCAGCGCCGAAGTGGCCAAGGTCGCGCTGGACCGCGCACAGGCCGAGAAGGACCTGCCGATTCCCGGCTACACCCACATCCAGCGCGCCGTAGTGTCCTCGGCCGGCATGTGGTGGGCGGGCTGGGCCGAGGCCTTCATCGACAATGCCATCCGCGCGCGTGACACCCATGCGCTGGTCGATGCCAATCCACTGGGCACGGCTGCCGGCTACGGCGTGAACCTGCCGCTGGACCGCGAGCACACCACGGCCGCGCTCGGTTTTGCGCGCATGCAGATCTCGCCGATCTACGCGCAGCTGTCGCGTGGCAAGTTCGAGCTGGCCGCGCTGGAAGCGCTCGGTGGTGCCACGCTGGATCTGCGCCGCATCGCCTGGGACCTGTCGCTGTTCACCAGCGCCGAGTTCGGCTTCGTCGCGCTGCCGGCGCAGTACACCACCGGCAGTTCGATCATGCCCAACAAGCGCAACCCGGACGTGATCGAGCTGATGCGTGCGACCCACGCCAGCGTCGCCGCAGCGCGTACCGAGATCGAGCAGCTGCTGTCGCTGCCGTCGGGCTACCACCGCGACCTGCAGTCGTCCAAGGGGGCCATCTTCCACGGCTTCGGCCGTGGCCTGGCCGCGCTGGAGCTGCTGCCGGCGCTGCTGGCCAACCTGGAATGGCGTGACGACAAGCTGCGTGCGGCCATCGATTCGGGCATGTATGCCACCGACGTGGCGGTGGAAGCGGCCGTGGCCGGCGTGCCGTTCCGTGAGGCCTACAAGGCCGCTGCGGCCGGTGCCGACAGTGCAGGGCAGGGACGCACGCCGGAAGGCAGCCTCGCCGCGCGCGTGTCGCCGGGTTCGGCCGCCGACCTGCGCCTGGACGAACTGCGCGCGCGCTGGCAGGCGCTGTCCTGATGGCGGGCACTGTCTACCTGGTGATGGCGATGCGCCGGCCGGACTTCAACGATGCAGCGGTGCAGCCGCACCGCGATTTCCTCGATGCGTTGCAGGCGCAGGGCAAGCTGCAGCTGACTGGTGGTTTCGCCGACGGCAGTGGTGGCGCCTATGTGCTGTGCAACGTGGACAGCCTGGCGCAGGCGCAGGCCATCGTCGCCACCGATCCGCTGGTGACGATGCAGGCCTCCGAGCTGACCGTGCACGAATGGAACACCCGCTGAGACACTGACCGATGATCCAGCACGCTGCCAACGTCGCCTCGCCGTTCCCCGAACAAGCGCTGCCGCCATGGCGGCGTGCGGTGCTGAAGGTCGGCAGCAGCCTGCTGGCTGCCGATGGCGGCGGCCTGTCACCACGCCACGCGCTGGGCCTGGCGCAGTTCGTCTCGGCCAATGTCCTGGCCGGGCGCGAGGTGGTGATCGTGTCGTCCGGCGCGGTCGCTGCCGGGCGCGCGATCCTGCCGCGGGCCGATGAGCCTGGCGCGGCGATGGCGGCGCGGCAGGCGCTGGCTGCGCTCGGCCAGGCCCAGCTGATCGGGCTCTGGCAGCGCTTCTTCGAGCGCCCGGTGGCGCAGGTGCTGCTGACCCATGACGACCTGCGCAACCGCCGCCGCTACCTCAACGCCCGCGCTACGCTCAACGAACTGCTGCGGCTGGGAGCATTGCCGGTGGTCAACGAGAACGACACCGTGTCGGTGGACGAGCTCAAGCTTGGCGACAACGACAACCTGGCGGCGACGGTGGCGGCGCTGGTTGATGCCGATGCGCTGTTCATCGCCACTGACATCGACGGCCTGTACAGCGCCGACCCGCGCACCGTGGCCGATGCGCGGCCGTTGCACGACGTGCCGGAACTGAGTGACGAGGTGCTGGCGATGGCCGGCGGCGCCGGCTCGCGCTCCGGTACCGGCGGCATGCGGACCAAACTGGAAGCGGCAGCGAAGGCGGGTCGTCTCGGCATCGAAACCTATCTGTTCAATGGCCGCAGCGGTGACGTGGTACGCGCGCTGGCGCAGGACCGCCTGTTCGGTACCCGTATCCACGCCGCGCGCAGCCGTGAGGCGGCCCGCAAGCACTGGCTGCGGCACGCGCCGCTGGTCGAGGGTGCGATCGTGATCGATGCCGGCGCAGCGCAGGCGATGCGCGAGAAGGGCGCCTCGCTGCTGCCCGGCGGCATCACCGGCGCGGAGGGCATGTTCCGCCGTGGCGACATGGTGCAGGTGTGCTGGAACGCGCCACAGGGCCGCGTCTGCGTGGCGCGCGGTGTCAGCCAGTACGCGGCCGATGATGTGCGCCGGATCGCCGGCCGCCATTCGCGCGACATCGAGGCCGTGCTGGGCTACAACTACGGTGGCAGTGTCGTCCATCGCGACGATCTGGTGCTGCCATGACCGGTTTGAAGGACTCCCCGATGAGCGACATCGAAACGCAGGCGCGTGCCTGCCGTGACGCGGCCCAGATCGTTGCCGGCCTCGACAGTGCGGCGCGCCACACGCTGCTGCTGGCAATGGCCCAGGCACTGGAAGTGAATGCCGGGCTGATCCTTGCCGGTAATGCACGTGACCTCGCCGCCGCGCGCGGCAAGGGCGTTGGCAGCGCCATGCTCGACCGCCTGGCGCTGGACCCGGCACGCCTGTTCGCGATGGCCGAAGCCGTGCGTGAGGTCGCCGCGCTGCCTGATCCCGTCGGCCAGATTACCCGCGACGATGTGCGTCCAAACGGCATCCGCGTGCAGAAGGTACGCGTGCCGCTGGGTGTGATCGCAATGATCTATGAGGCGCGCCCGAACGTGACCGCCGAAGCGGCTGCGCTGTGCCTGAAGGCCGGCAATGGCGTGATCCTGCGCGGTGGCTCCGAAGCGATCCATTCCAACACCGCCATCGCCCAGGCGTTGGCAGGCGCGCTCAAGGCCAATGGCGTGCCACCGGCGGCGGTGACCGTGCTGACCGATCTGCGCCGCGAAGCGATGCTGGAACTGCTGCAGCTGCATGAACTGATCGATCTGGCGATTCCGCGCGGCGGCGAAGGCCTGATCCGCTTCGTTGCCGAACATGCGCGGGTGCCGGTGATCAAGCACTACAAGGGTGTCTGCCACCTGTTCGTGGATGCCAGCGCCGACCCCGGCAAGGCCCTCGATCTGCTGGTGGACGGCAAGTGCAGCCGTCCGTCGGCGTGCAACTCGCTGGAAACCCTGCTGGTGCATCGTGATGTGGCCGAAGCCTTCCTGCCGCGCGTGGCGCAGGCGCTCGGTGAGCGTGGCGTGGAGCTGCGCGCCGACACGAACGCGCAGCCGCTGCTGCCGGGCAGCACCGCCGCCAGCGAAGACGACTACGCTGCCGAGTTCCTCGACCTGGTGCTGGCCGTGCGCGTGGTTGATGACCTCGAGGCGGCCATCGCGCACATCCGTGCCTATACCTCCGACCATACCGAAGTGATCGCCACCGAAGACGCCGGCCATGCCGAGCGCTTCGTCAACGCGCTGCGCTCGGCGGTAGTGATGGTCAATGCCTCGTCGCGCTTCTCCGACGGTGGCCAGCTGGGCCTGGGCAGCGAGATCGGCATTTCCACCACGCGCCTGCATGCGTACGGCCCAATGGGCCTGGAAGCACTCACCGTCGAACGATTTGTCGTGCGCGGTGAAGGGCAGACGCGCAAGTAGATCCACGCCATGCGTGGATGCTCTTCGCGGTAGACCCCGGTGCCGACCAAGGTCGGCACCCACCAGGCCCAAGCGCCGACCGAGGTCGGCACCACCGGGTTGCCGGGCTACACCACCTCGCGGCGGATGCCAACTGGACGCGCATGGTCATCCATGTGCAACGTGGCGGCCTTGCAGCCCAGCAGGCGTTCGGCAAGGCCGGTGCTGGCACCCAGATCGGCCGCGACTTCATTGAGGCTGGCCAGCGGTCGCGGCAGGCGTCGCTCGTGGCCACGGAAGCGCGCGCGGTTGTACTCGGCCCAGCCGATCAGCAGCACGCTGGCACACAGCAGCATCAGCGGCAGCGCCACCAGCACATAGAGATCGAACTGGCTTTGCCGTTGGTACAGCTGCTGCCAGGCCAGCTGGCCGCCGATCAGCCACGAGAACAGGGTCACCAACGGTGCCCACAGGTAGAAGTAGAACCCCCAGAACGCGAGGGTGACGAAGCCCCAGGCGGTGCGCTGGAAGCGTGGTTGGCGATGCGGCTTGCGGATCATCCGCGAGTCGAAGCGGTTGGACGGGCGTTGTGCGTTCATCGGATCCCCCGATCGGGACTGGTCCAGGTGGCGCGCTTGCTGCGACGGCGCAGCAGGGTCTTCGGCAACGCCACTAGGGTGGTGGAAAGGCTGATCAACCAGTACGCCATCGGGTACCAGATGACCCAGAAGTAGTTGCGTCCAATCTGTGTTTCGTAACGCCGGTCGATGATCAGGCTGCTGGCGAACTGCAGCAGGCAGACCAGGGCCAGGATCACGCCATGCCACTGTGGCAGCAGGCTGGCGATATGCAGTTGCGGCGGCAGTTCGATGAACTTGCCCAGCGCCCACAGCACCACGATGAACAACATGGTGTAGGCCCAGGCCACGCTCAGCACGTATTCCAGCAGCACGCCCCACATGCGCCGCTCCTTCCAGTGCAGCAGCGAGCGCGCGTGGCGCAGCATCACCTCCACGCCACCCTGGGCCCAGCGCAGGCGCTGCCGCCACAGGCCCTTGAGGGTCTCCGGCATCAGGATGAAGCACAGCGCATTGGGTTCGTAGCGGATGTCCCAGTGCGCGCGCTGCAGGCGCCAGCTGATGTCGATGTCTTCGGTCACCATGTCGTCCGACCACCAGCCGACCTGGTGCAGGGCAGTACGGCGGAAGCCGGCGATTACCCCGGAGATGGTGAAGATGCGCCCGTATACCCGCTGCGCGCGCTTGATCATGCCGATGATCGACGAGAACTCGGCCACCTGCAGGCGTCCGAGCAGGGTGGAGCGGTTGCGGATGCGCGGATTGCCGGTCACCGCGCCGACCCGGTTGCCGCTCACCAGATGCCAGATCATCCAGTGCAGCGCGTGCTCCTCCAGCATCGCGTCGCCGTCGATGCACACCAGGTACTCCGAACGCGCGGCGAGTGCACCCATGCGCAGCGCATTGGCCTTGCCCAGGTTGCGGTCGAGGTGCAGCACGCGCAGCCGTGGGTGCTTTGCCGACAGTGCGTCCAGCCGCGCACCGGTGTCATCGCTGCTGCCGTCATCGATGGCGATTACTTCGTAGTCGGCCGGATAGCGCTGTGCCAGTGCGGCGCCGAGCGTGTCGTCCAGGTTCTCCGCCTCGTTGTGGCAGGGCACCAGCAGGCTCGCGAAGGGGGGATCGACCATCAATGGAGGGTCGTTGCGCGGGCGCGAGTGGCGTTCGCGACGGTAGTAGTAATAGAGCCCGCCCGACATCCAGAAGAACGCCATCACCATCGGGTAGTAGAAGGCGAACTGGAACAGGACCTGGAGCAGCGGATGCATGTCCATGTCACTTCTCCGGGTACGGGAAGTTGCCGGCGGACATTGCCGCGCGGGCATCGCGGGTGGAGGGCTGCCCGGCGATGAAGTCGTCCGGGTACCAGGCGAAGTGGTGCACGCCCTGCGCCTGCAGCTGGCGGATCTGCGCGCGCAGGCGCTCGGCGGGAATCGGTTGCCCGCTGCGCCAATCGACGGTCTGCAGTTCGAACAGGGTGTGCTGCAACTGGGGATCGTGCGCACGCACCGCGGCCAGCAGCTGGTCGAGCCAGCGTTCCGGATGCCTGCTGCCTTCCATCCACGGCATCGCCATCAGTGCGGTCTGGTCGTAGGCCTTGTTGAACAGGTCCAGGCGCTGCGCGAACCAGGCCTCGCTCTGCGGACGCAGCACCGGCTCCGCGTACAGGTTGCGCACCGTGGCCAGCTTCGGCCGCCAACGCTGCGCACTGTCGCGCAGGGCCAGGGTGAAGTCGATCAGCGCCCGGGTGCGAGCGCTGCCATCGTCGCCGGCCGCCAGCGTCGGCAGTTCTGTGTCGCGCAGGTAGCCATCATCATGGAAGAGCAGGCCTTCGAAGTACGAGTTGACGGCCAGATCCTCGTAGATGTCGAGCATGATCTGGCGTGCCTTCGGATTGGTGAAGTCCAGCCGGTACATGCCGTCGGCATCGCCGTTGTCGATCGCCAGTGCCTTGCGCTGCGCCGGGTCGGGCAGCTCGAAGCCAAGCACCGGCAGCCATGCGTAGACCTTCACGCCGGCGCGGGATTTCAGCTGCCAGGCAACGCGGCTGAACAGGTCCGCACGCATCGGCATGTGCCGGTTCGGGAAGTACAGTGCATCGGCGGTGTTGTTACCGTCGGGATCGGCGAAGGCCTGCAGGTAGACGTGGGTGGGCGAGATGCGTTTGACCCGGTCGATCAGCGCATCGAGGTTGCGCCCCTGCTGCGCCGGGTCCGGGTCGTACACGGCATCCAGGTCTATCTGCAGGGCGCGGATGCCATCGAGCGCAACATCGCGGCGCAGCTCGTAGGCCAGCCCCTCCACGGTCGGGTTGTCGCTGACCAGGAAGCGCGCCAGCCCATGCAGGTCGCTGGTCACTGGCGTGCTGCGGCCTTCCAGATCGAAGGACACCAGCATGCCCAGCTGTTCGGCGATGTCGTTGCTCAACCGGTTGTAGGCGGCGTACGGCCAGACGATGGCGCGCGGGCGCACGCCCAGATGCTGCTGGATGCGCTGCACGCTGCGGCCGAGATCGGCGCGCAGGCGCTGCTCGTACTGCGCCTCGCTCTCGTAGCTGCGCGTGGCCGGCCGGTAGATGCGGGTGACCACCGCTGGCGTCGAATTGCCCTGCGGATTGGCAAGCACTCCGTGGTGCAGGTCGTCGGTATGGCTGGCCACTTCGATCAGGCCGCTGTCGTGCATCTGCTTCAGCTGCGCCCAGGTGACGAAGTCATCGCGGCCGAACGGGCGGTAGCCGTAGTCGATGGTGCGGCCCGGAGCCATGTCCACGTAATCGGTGATCACCGCCACCAGCGCCGGGTAGCGGTAGGCCTGCAGCAATGGGAAGGCCTTGTCGTAGACGCTGCGCAGGCCGTCATCGAAGGTCAGCAGCACAGGCTTGGGCGGCAGCGTGGCCCGCCCCTGCGAGGCATCGATCACCTGCGACAGCGAGACCGGGTGATAACCATGCGCGCCGAGCCAGTCCAGGTGCGCGGCGAAGTTCTGCGTGCTCACCGCGTAGGTATCGGCGTCGCCCTTGGCCGCGACCCGGTCGCGGATGTCGTGGTAGCTGAGGATCAGCAGGCCGTTGTCAGTGGCATCGAGATGCAGGGCCTGCTGCGCGAACGCCGGCGACGTGGCGGCCAGCAGCAGGAGCACGATCAGTCGCAGGATGCGGGCCATGTCATTCTCCCCAGCGCAGTGCGGCTTCGAAGCCGATATGACGCTCGCGGTGGCCGTCGTAGACCGGCCGCGACCAGCGCACGCCGTACTCGAACACGCGGCCCTGGCCCAGCTGCCATTCGTGCATGTAGGACACCGAAGGGACCAGAGCGCTGCCGAAGCCGTCCTGCCAGTAGTTACCCAGCGAGACCGTCAGGCGGTGCCGGAAGTGGCGCTCGTAGTGCCGCCACAGCTGCTGGTCGATGCGCAGCCCGATCTCGACCATGCGGTCGCGCTTCGGGTTGAAGTAGGGCGCGTCGTCGCGGCTGCCCCGGCTGGTGTAGGCACTGGCCAGGCCGTCGATCAACCAGCGCGGGCGGGTCAGCAGGCGCTGTTCGATGCTGGTGCTGAACAGCTCGCGGTGGTTGCCGTCGTCGTAGCGGAAGCGGCTGGCGCCGAACATCCAGTGGGTCAGCTCGCTGCGCCGGTAGTCGACCTGCGCGCTCACGCTGTCAGCGGTGATGCCCGCCACGCGCGCCTGCATCGAGGCTTCCGGGTCATTGCGTACGGCCACCAGCCCGGCATGCCAGTAATCGTTGAACTGCCAACCCACGCCGATGCGCAGGCCGGTATCGCCAATGTGGTCGTTGGCGCGCAGTACCGCCGCTTCCGCATCCAGCTGGCCAAAGCGGTAGCGTACGCCCGCGCCCAGCCACAGCGGGTCGATACGCTGGTCCTGGAAGTCGACCGAGCGCCTGTCGGCGAAGGCGAACAACCGCCAGCGGTCGTCGAGCACCGGTGTCTGCACTTCGATGCCGTAGTGACGGTCGTTGTTGCCCAGCGGCGAGGTGCCGCCACCGCCGGAGCTGCGACCAATGTCGGTCCATGCCTTCAGCTGCCAACCGCGATGCGCCCGCCAGGCCTGGTCCATGCGTTCGACGGCGGGTTGGGTCGGGTAGCGTGCGACAAGATCGTCGTGCAGTGGCCTTGCCAGGTCATCGCGCTGCAGGGCGACGTAGGCCTCCTCCATGCCCAGCCGCGGCTCGATGTCGCGAGGGTCCAGCGCATGTGCCATCTGCTGGCGCTGCAGTGCCATGCGTGGCCATCCGCGCATCATGTACACGCTGCCCAGCGCGCTCTGCAGTCCACCGTTGCCCGGTGCGATCTCCACCATTGATTCCAGGTCGCGCTGCGCGGTGGGCAGGTCACCGCTGTAGGCGCGTACCATCGCCAGGTTGAGGTCAGCTTCGTAGCGCGACCAGTTCGCGTATGGGGATTTGCCATTGCTCCAGCGCCACGCTGGTTCCTTGTCGCGCCATGCCTGCAGCAGGTCGATCGCCTTTTCCTGCTGCTCGCTCTCCAGGTAGGCATAGGCCAGTTCCGAATGCGAGGCATCGCGTGTCGGGTCGCCGGCCACTGCCGCCTGCAGCACCGGTATGGCTTCTTCCGGATGCAGGGTGCCCATCAGCGAATCGCCGACCGCGGGCAGCACGTAGTCGGGCAGGGCATGGCCTTCGGCCTGCAGCGCGCGGGCTTCCTCGCGCACCTGCGCATGGCGGCCCAGTCGGTTGAGCAGGATCAGCCGGTCCATGCGGACGCGAAGCGGCGCCTGCGCGGGCGGGGTGCCTTCGCTGCCCAGGTAGCGCTGCATGCGCGCCAGGGTCGATTCAGCTTCTTCCAGGCGGCTGTCTTCGCTGCTGCTGTAGGCCAGGCTCCACACCACCCGCTTGGCCAGGTAGTCGCCTTCGATGCGCTGCTTCTGTGCAGCGTCGAACAGCTGCGGGCGCTGCTGGTACAGCTCCCAGGCGCGCCAGGCGTTGCCGATGTCGCCCAAGGTCAGTACGCGCAGCTTGAACAGCAGGTCGTCGTTAGGTTGCTCTTGGCTGGCGCGCTCGATCGCGCCGAGGGCATCCAGCCAGCGGGCCTGGTCGCGGTAGCGGCCGATCTCGGCCAAGGCCGCCTCGCGGTCAGGCGGGGCAGCGCTGCTGGCCCAGGCCAGGGCGGTGCAGGCAAGGCCGACGCAGAGCGCCAGCCGGCGGTGGACGACCATTGGGGACCCCCTTGGCTTCCTGACCAGACAACCGGTGAAAATGTGACGCATATCACATGCCAGTTTTTGGCGTGGCCGTGGCCCGCGTCACTCCCTTCGTGCATTCCCGTCCAGCAAGGACGGATACAACCCGGACAGCGACCTGCAATGTCTTGTCTGAAACGAGAGTCCCCCGCACACCGAGTGGTGGCCTGGGCGGCGCTGCCGCCCCCATGCCCGATGCCGGCACGCGGCAAGGATGGGCATTCGTGGGCACTATCCGCCCGGAATTGTCAGCCCGGCGTCAAAATGCGCAGACGGGCTGACGAGCGGTAGGTGGGGCCGGTTGCGAGGCCCTGCGCGGCTTACCAGAGGTCTTCCAGCTTGCGCGGCTTGCAGGCCACCCAGGAGGCGCACAGCATCAGGGTGGCGCAGCCGAACAGGAAGCTGAACGGGAGCGTCCAGCCGTTGCTGACCGTATGCAGCCAGCCGACCAGGAACGGCCCCAGGCAACTGAAGCTGTAACCCACGCCCTGCATGAAGCCGGACAGTGCCGCCGAGCCGGTGGGGGTGCGCGTGCGCAGGTTGATCAGGGTCAGCGCCAGCGGGAAGGTGGACGGGCCGACGCCGAGCAGGCAGGCCCACAGCAGGGGGGCCTTCATCGGCGCCAGCAGCAGGCCGGTGAAGGCGATCACGAACGAGAAGAAGCCGATCAGCACCAGTGGGAACGGGTTCTGCATGCGCACTGCCAACGACGGGATGACCAGCGACGGCAGCAGGCCCAGCGCCGAGAACACTGCCACCATCACGCCACCGAACGCTGGCGTTCCACCGGCCTCGACCACGATGCGGGGCAGCCAGGTGAACATCGAGTAGGTCATCAGCGAGGTCATGCCGAACATCAGCGTCATGCTCCAGCCCAGCGACGTGCGCCAGACCTTTCCGTGCGGCTGTGCGGTCGGATCGGTGGCGCCGGTCAGCGGTTTCGGCGCGCGCCTGGCCAGCAGCAGCCACGGCAATGCGGCGGCCAGCGCCAGCAGTGCCCACATGCCCAGCGACACGCGCCAGCCTGCGGCATTGGCCACCGGCACCGCCAGCAACGCCGGCAGCATCGTGCCCAGCTGCAGCACGCTGATGTAGAGCGTGCTCATGGTGCCGACCTTGTTGGCGAAGTAGCGCTTCACCAGCGGCGGCACCACCACGTTGCCGATGCCCATGCCGGCCAGTGCCAGCACCGAACCGAGCAGCAGCGTGCCGACGTTGCCGGCGCTGGAGCGCAGCAGCAGGCCGGCCATCGCCATCACCATCGCCAGCAGGGTGGTGCGCTCCAGGCCCAGGCGCCGCGCCAGCGTCGGCGTGGCCACGCCGAACAGCGCGAACGAGGCGGTCGGCAGCATGCCCAGCACGCCGGTCATGGTGGTACCGAAGCCGAACTGCTGGCCGAGTACGTCGAGCAGCGGGGTGATCGAGGTGACCGCCGTGCGCAGGTTGACCGCTGCCAGCAGGATCGCGGCAAACGCGAGGACACGACCGTGCAGCAGCGACGGCGAATCGGAAGTGGAGGAACTCATCGGTGGTCCTTGCAGGTGTCGCATGCCGCGGAAATGGCATGCAGCGCCGGCATCGGTCTACGCCGAAGCGGCAGGTGGGGGTGGGGGCTACAGGCGGGCCGGCAGCGCGGCCATTGTACGTGCGCTGCCTGGCAAGGTCCCGTCATGCGGGTGGCCTGGCGCCTGGTACAAAAAAACCCGGAGGACAGTGATGTCTTCCAGGCTTCTTGGTGACCACCGAAGTGGTCGGGGAGACAGGATTCGAACCTGCGACCTCTACGTCCCGAACGTAGCGCTCTACCAGACTGAGCTACACCCCGAAGGGAGCCGCCTATTCTAGCGATTCATCCCGATGGCGGCAAGGGGTGAACGCTGTTTTCTTCACACCGCAAAAGCGGTGCCACTTCGAGGGAACAAAAAAGCCTGGGCGACATCACCAG